>QFQB01000005.1 GCA_003241475.1 Micavibrio aeruginosavorus | reverse complement strand
GGGATTGTATGTTTCTTCCGCTGTGGTTGTACGATCGAAATTCAATTCCGCCGTGACGCTGGCACGCACCTTGCCGTAACCAACCGTTCGACCTACGAGATCTTCAATTGTTTGGATCAGGCGCTGTTCGTTTTTAAGGCGAAGTTCTTCGGCTTTCATCGTCGCTTGATTTTCGGCGCTCTCCCCACCGCGAGCCAACAGGTTGCCGTTCTGGTCTATGATGGAAACTTGTTCCATTTTCAATTCGGGTACGGCGGAGGCGATCAAGGATTGAATAGCGGCAACTTGTTCCTGTTCGATCCGTTTACCCGGGCGAAGGCCTAACGCGACGCTGGCCGACGCGGGGCGCGTTTCCCGCGCAAACAATTCACGTTGTGGTAAAACCAGATGGACGCGTGCGCTACGGACGGGTTCCAACGTGCTGATGGTGCGCGAGAGCTCGCCTTCGAGCGCGCGCAAGGCATTGATGTTTTGAACGGCGTTCGTTGTGCCGAAACCGCTTTGCTTGTCGAAGAGTTCATAGCCAAGCGAGCCGCCGTTTGGCAGGCCGGCTTCGGCGAGCAACATTCTGGCGCGGCCGACTTCAGTGTCTGGCACTTCGATACGCGTGCCATCGCTCGAGACTTCGTATGGTATTTGCGCTTCTTCGAGCTTGGCGACCATCGCGCCTGAATCCATCGAGGACAGATCGCTGTAGAGGAGATTCATTTCAGTGGAGGAAACCCGTAGCGACACGAAAATGAAAAAGACCATAAGGCCAAGCAACACCGAGCCCATGATGGCCAGACGGGCGGGGCCGAGCTGCTTTAATGTTTCCAGAAAACTGTTCACGCGTTTATAAACCTGTCTAGTTGCCCCGGTTGCCATCCTTCAACCCCGCTGGACGCTTCCGGAGGAGGGAAGGCGGTGTTGGAATGACGTATGTTCCCCAGCCGTTTCTCAGGTGTTCCTGCGAATCGTCAGGTCATTCATTAACTATTATAAACTTTTTTAAAGGGATTTTCCACGCCTGATCTTCATACAGGCGGCCCGAGTCGTTTTACGGCTTTTTCAGTCAGTTCAAAGGCCTATCGACGGTATGGCTCCGTCACGGCGAGTGCGGCTGTTTCGGGTGATCCGCGCGGCGGTAGCGGTTGATGTGTGTGGTCCTAAGGGCGCCGGGGCCATGACGATTTAAAGCCATCTTCCACGATTCCAGCTCTTCGGCGGAGAGAGAATAGCGTTGGCACGCCTGCTCATCTGTGAGCAAACCTTTGTCTATCGCCTTGATAACGGCCAGTTTTCTGGATTTTACCCATCGCTGCGTTGTTGGCGGCGGCAGGAGCGTGATTTCGGCGTTACGTTGTTCAATGTGATCCGGCATAGGCATACCCATTTTTCTTATAATATGAAAATAGTATGGCCTAAATCTTGTTAATTTATCCCTAATGCCGCACCCATTAGATGCAATGTTTGGTGGGGGAGGTGAAGGCCTTGATTGTGTTGAGATTTTTACTAACATTTTATTTGGATATGTTTGTGTATAAAGAGGCATTAAAGTAATAGTGAAGTAATACTTATGCATATTTGAAAATATTTTTAATTTTTACTCCAAGTATTTAAAATATTAATGAAAGGTTGCTTGAAGTAAGTGGGCCAATTAGTGTCTTGAATATTTACGTGTGATGATGAAAAAAAATTGACTTTTGAGGCTATTTTTGTTACTCTGGTATCAGGGTAATATGCCATAAAACCGCATATTAAATTTGGGAAAAACGGAATGTTAGAAGCTGTAAATTCAGTTTTGTCGAACGTCCAGTACACAAGAGCCGCCGCTGAGCAGCAGAGTGTACTGAATTCCTATGCCGCAAATCCCGAACGCGTCCAGCAGGCGACGACCGTTGCGCCCTACATCAGCCTGTATATCAAGGTCGATAACAATTTCGATCGTGCGATTTTGCAGATCCGCGATACGGACACTGGTGACGTTGTTCGCCAGATACCGACGGAAACACAACTGGAAGCCTATCGCCGCGCTCAGACATCGAATGCGGTTCGCCCGTCCGAGCCACAGGATGTTGTCGATGTCGTCACGCCGGACTCTGCAAAAGAAGATGTGCCTGTCGTAGCCACATCGACTCCGGAATCTACATCCGCGCCTGCAGAGGCGGCGCCTGCGCCCCAAGTGCAACAACCGGTTTCCATCGATACCGAAGCGTAGAAATTATTAAGCGGATGTATCCCAGCCGCCGGAAGGCGGATTTTTTGTGCCCGCATCTTTGTTCGCATTTTCCGGCAAAGGGGCGTTTTTCGTGCCTGCAATCAGGCCAGCCGCGATATCTCGGTTGATCTTGATCAACACATCGAGTTTTGCTTTGTCTGGTTGCGCAAGCACATCGACCTCACGTTTGAAAACGAACTTTGCGAGATTGTAGATGTTGTTGCGTAACTCTGGCGGCCGTTCCGCATCGGTGCTTTCTACGGCCGTGTCAAAAAACATCAGCCATACATTGCGGTTATATTTGAGTGTCTCGACAAGAATTTCATTGTTCATGCCATCCCAGTTGTTCTGTAAGTCGAGCATCATCTGTGCGGATTTAAGTAAGACGCGGGCTTCGAGTTCACGCGGGTCTTCGGTATGTTTTTGCGCGTTGGTGCCGTAAGCGCCAGCGGCAGAGGCGTAAGGGTTGTTACGCGGCAGGTTGTGTTTTTCCGACGGCATAGCCGATAAGCTCCTCTTCGAATTTGACCAATTCACGCGCTTCGCGCATGGCTTTATAGTAACTACCCTCAATGATCTTTTCATTGATGGCGAGAAAGAAAAACGCGGTACGCGGCGAAGCGCTTTGCACGTCTTTTATCAGATCAAAATATTTTTTGTGATATTCGCCTGGGGTCGGGGACATATACATGCACTGGACAAGAAAATAAACTTTCTTGCAGGGCGTGTCGGCCTCTTCCTCACGCATAACATCTTTTTCACGAAGAATAGGCGCATCACCGGAAATATGCAGACGGGTTCTCTGCGCGTCATTGGTAATGACGGCCGTGCCAATCAGTATCTTTTCGCCGGGTTTTAAATCAATTACGAGAGCCATGGATTTCTTCCTTTCTCATTCATGGCAGGACTTCTTCCTACACCTAAAATTATACTACGGTTTCGTAATCAAAACATTAAAAAAGCATCTCTTCTTGAATTTTGTTTAGAGCGAAAGGAGGTTGCTTCATAAAAAAACCGGCGGATTCTTCCGCCGGTTTTTATTTGTAAACTTAGCTTTCCTGCTGCCGCCCCTCTGACGACCTGTTCTAAAATTAGAACAGACGGAGGACGGACTGCTGAGACTGAGAAGCCAGAGACAAAGCGGTAACGCCCAACTGCTGTCTGGTTTGCAGAGCCAGCAGGTTTGCGCCTTCTTCGTTCAGGTCGGCATCCGTCAGTTTGGATGCGCCTTCTTTCAGCGTCGTGATCGTTTCTTGCGTGAACGTCTGACGGTTCTGAATGATCGCCAGGTCGTTCGCCAAGGACGAACCGAAGGAACGAACCGTGCCAAGAGCAGCGATCGTTTCATCAGCCGTGGCCTCGATCGAATCCGCAGAACGGAACGTCGCAAGGTTCAAGCCAAGACCATCGGCCGTAAAGATGGAGCCTTCGGTCGTGATCTTGTTGGAGCGGTCTTCGTTGAAGTAGGTGACCAGGTCGTCGCCGTTCAACAGGTTGACGCCGCGGTAGTTGGCATCTTCCACGATGTCGTCGATCTGCGCGCGCAGTTTGTTGTAGTCCTGCGCCAGCTTGTCGAGGGACTCGGTGCTGTTGTTGAACGAGAAGAACGAGTTCTGTGCACCCGCCGCCGTCGTTGTTTGTGGATCAAGGTTGCCCGTGCCATCGCCCAGTCCAAGGTTGATAACCGTACCAACCGTAGCCGCGGTGAAGTTGATGTTCACGTTGTCAACCGTGTCCAGTTTCGAGGTAAAGGAGATCGAACCTGTGTTGGAGTCGAACGATGCCTCAATGTAAGGGTTTAGGTTGGTGTCCTGGTTAACAGTATCCACAAGGTCCTGGAACGATGTGTTGGCTGTAATACCAAGCGACGCCGTGATTGGTGCTGCGCCACCGCTAATGTTCACGCTCACGGAGAACGTGTCACCGTTAGCGAGACCGCTCAGAGCCGTGTTACCAGCTGCATCTGTATAAGCACCTGTAACAAGGTCACCAGCTTCAACACGGTTGCCCGGCGACTCATAGAGGGAAATCGATTTGATCGTGTTTCCAGCTACGATTGTCGCAGAGGCAACGCCAACGCCGTTACGTGTTTCCGTTTCAAAGTACTTGTCCAGACCAAGGTCTTGGAAGTTAGCAAGTGTAACGGGTGTACCGCCCGCAGCATCGTCAACGATTTTGAAGGATTTTCCGCCAGAGCTCTGGATGGAAAGGTAGCCTTCTTTCGTCACGCTGGCAGAGATTTCGCCGTTCTGGTTGTCTTTGAACTGGTTGGTGATACGAGCTGCCAAGGAGTAAGCTGTATCGCCTGTTTGAATTGCGATGTTTTCGGTGATCTGGTCGCCGTTGGCATCGGTCGTATAGATATCGAAGTTTGCACCGTTGGCAATACCCAAGTCGGCAACCAAGTCGGTTGTGCGCAAGTCGACGTTACCGACAGCGCGGGCTTCACCGGAGTTGGCGGCAAGAGCGTCACGAGCGGAGTTAACGACGGATTGTGCTTGTTCGATAAGACCTGTCAAAGAGGTAACGCCTTTGTCCGCTTCGGTAATCGTAGAGATCGACTGGCCGATACCATCCAGAAGGTTGGTAAGGTCGGACGCTCTGTTGTTCAGCGCTTCGGAAGCAAAGAAGTTTTGTGGGTTGTCCAGAGCAGAGTTAACTTTCTTACCGGTAGCCAAGCGGAGCTGGGTTACGTCGATAGAACGTTGCGTGCTTTGGAGAGAGAGTAGGTTGGTACGCAGTGCTGCGCCCAAGACGACATCATTGGAAGCCATTGTATAATCCTTTCCTAGGGTTGTTTTGGCTATATGTATTTGCCACCCATACTGGGCGACATTTTCAATACTATATCATAGTTCTTAACAGGGTGTTAACGGGCAAAATGCTTGGAATCGCAATTGGTTAATGATATTCACAGGAATTCTTCAATATTTTCATAACGTTAAATTAAGATCGTTGATTCGTGGCCTGTGTGCGTTAACTGGTTTCATGCCTCATACTTGGAATTTGAAATTATTTTTGTAAAAAAACAGGATGGGTGGCTCCGTTAATATACCGCTTAAAACAAAACACCCCACCGAAAGGCAGGGTGTTTGTGAAGGAAATATTATAAATATGTCGCTTATCTCAGACGGAGTAAGTCTTCGGTCATCTGGTCGACGGTGGTAATGACCTTAGTGTTGGCCGAGTAGGCGCGCTGGGAGATAATCAGCTTGGCAAATTCGTCTGCCAAATCCACGTTCGACATTTCAAGCGTGGAAGGTTCAATATATCCGGCGCCGCCCGTTCCGGCTTCACGCAGGTTTTCCTCACCCGATTCATCCGTTTCCGAATACGCCGTTCCGGATACCTCTTGCAATCCGTTCGGATTGGAGAAGGTAATGAGCGGGATTTTGTAAAGCTTCGATGTCGCGCCGTTCGAGAAGCGGGCGATGACGAAACCGTCACGGTCTATGTCAATCCCCGTACGCAGACCAAGTTCGGCACCGTTCTGGTCGGCGAAGAGAACGGTGAAGTTTCCTGCGAATTGAGAGTGGCGCTCGATATCGACTTCAATCGTCTGCAGTGCCGATCCGTTGCCCCAGTTGATTGCGGTCAATTCGATATCCACGTTGCCGTCGGCATCGGGAAGAGCGTTGATGGTTCCGTCGGGCTGGAAGTTGATCAAACCGGTCGACAAGGTATTGTTGTTCCCGTCGATGGCTTTTACTTGCCACCAGCCGCGCGCGTTGTAGTTCGGATCGCCCGGAAGATATTGCAATGTCGGGAACGCACCCGTGCTGAACGGTGGGATGTCGGCGGCGGTACCGTTGCTGAAACCGGCGAGGGATGGCGTTGCATAGCTACCGCCGGTTCCAAGTCCAAGCGCAGCGAGCGGCGTGCCCGTGACGTTTGTGAGATCAACCGTTTCCGTACCGCCGACGAAGGAATCGCGCTGGATGACCAGTTCGCCCTCGTTACCGAGGAACGCCGTAACGCCGCCTGCGGCATTGTTGATGGCGTTGATGATGTCGCCGATGGTTTGGACTTCGCCTGCAGCGGCGGGCGTACCGGCTGTGACTGTAAGCGTCAGGAAGTTCGTTCCGTCGGCGCCGATGCTGAACTGGCTACCGGCAACCATGCCGAGATCGGAGACAAGATTTGTTGTTGCCGAAAGCTGGTTGATGGTCGAATTCGCCGTGGCCTGCGGACCATAGGTTTTGACGTATTCGAATGTTACAACCTGATCGTTCCCGAGCGAGTCATACATCGTAATCGAGCGGGAGAAGTCCGGCGGAACAGTTCCGGCGTTGGTCAAAAGCGCGTCAGCTTCGCCACCATTGGTGGAGTCAAGGTTCAGCGCAAGTTCTGCCGTTGTTGTTGGACGGGTCAAGCCGCCAAGGAAGGCAACATCGATCGGCACCAGCGAGGTGAGGTCGCCTTGGTTGGATGGCAAATTGCCATCCTGATCTAGCGGCCATCCGTACAGGTAAAAGCCTGCCGTGTTGGTAAGGAAGCCTTGCGCGTTTTCTGAGAACTGTCCGTTTCTCGTATACAGGTATTCGGTCAGCGAAGAATTTAGGCCGTCGCGTTTGACCGGATAAAAACCGTTTCCGGAAATGGATGTGTCCGTAGAAGAAGAGGACTGCTGGATAGGGCCCTGTTGGTTCACGCGCTGGATACGGTCAACGGAAACCGTACCTGGGGAGTAACGCGTCGAGCGGCCCTCGGTCGTGACCAGCGAGTAGAAGGCGGCTTCGGAGCGTTTAAAGCCCACCGTATTCACGTTGGCAATGTTGTTGGAGATCATGGCCGTTGACTGCGACTGGGCAGAAAGACCCGAAACTCCGGTGTAAAGTGATCCAAACAAACTCATGGCGATCTCCTGTTTTTAAGTGCGTTGTTATGTTGTTGCATCGGTTGTTGTGTCTGTCTCTGCGGCCGTTTGTTCCGGCGTGGTCGCATTGACGATAGAAGCGAGCGGTACAGCGCGGTCGCCCACGAGGACGTAGACGACGCCGTTTTGCGTTTCGATGCCTTTGACATGACCCGAAACGACGGTTGAATTGTCGATGGCGGTTCCTGCTTTATCCAGCGCATCAATTTTAACAGTGTAAGTTCCTGCGGGCAGGGCATTGCCGTTGCTGTCTGTTCCGTTCCATGTATAGCTGTTCGTGCCGACGTTTTTCGGCGCATCTTTGGAATAAACCAACTCGCCTTCTTCGTCATAAATGTTGATCTTCGAAGTAACGGCTTCGGAACCGAGCGCGAAGTTGATCTCGACAGGATTCGTGCCATCGAAGTTCATATCGGAGCTGACATAAGAAATATCCATACCGACATAGCCGAGCGCAACGGTCGAGATGCTGGACAGTTGTAAGGCCACAAGGTTATCCAGCTTGGCGTTCGAATTGATTTGTTGTTCCACCTGTGAGAACTGTACCAATTGGTTCGTGAATTCTGTGGAATCCATCGGGGAAAGCGGGTCCTGATTTTGCAACTGCGTGGTAAGCAATGTCAAAAACTGGGAAAAGTCTTCGGACAGTTGGGCTTGTGCGTTTGTTGTGTTCGCTGCGCTACTTGCGACGCCCGTGGTGGTGACTGTATCAACGGTTGCCATGATCTTGTTCCTTCATCATGCGAATAGGTTGTAGCGGACGTGACCTGTCGAAGGATCGACCTGCCAGTTCACACTGGATTGAATGATTTCCTCGGCACCGTCCGCATCCTGCGTGTTGTTGCCGCCACCACTACCAAAATTCTCGTTGCCGTTGCCGCCGTTGTTTTGGCGGAAAGCGCTGTTGTCTTGTGCCAACTCGAAGCTGATGGATTGACCTTGCGTATCAAGACCTGCTGCTTGTAACGCGCGTTCAAGGCTGTGTCCTTCGCGCTGTAGCATCATGAATGTTTCTGGTTTTTCCACCGTGACATGTGCCTTGACCGTCTTATCTTTGCCGAATTGCAAGCGAACGGCGACGTTGCCCAGTTCTGGCGGATCCATGCGCAGATTTATGGTGCTGTCCTCGCCGCCTTTGGCCGCCTTGGTCAGCGTGGCGGCGACCGTCTGCGTGGCAGGATGCGCCTGTCCGGCAACGGTGGGGGAGGAAACCATGTTGGCGGCCTGCGCGGTTGTCCCGAAATTCAAGGACGGAGAGGCCGCATAGCCGGATGGCGTTGTGTAGGAAGCGCTGGCGTCTGTCGCAAAAGACGTTGCGGGGAAGACCATCTCGCCGCTTTGCGCCTTGTTGCCGTTCATCATGTTGACGAGGTTCTCCTTGAAAGCGCCTGCGTCTTTTTTCATGTGGCCGTCGGTCGTACCGTTCTTGGCATCGGCCGCAGGCTTATCCAAAGATTGTTCGAGATCAGATGTGTTCGTCTTTGCTTTTCCGTCCGCATGATCTTTCACGGCGTTTGTCAAAGATTTTTCTGTATTTTGCATGGTTTCACTGTCGCCACTGCCAACATCCATCGCGTTCAATTGCGCGGCTAGGTCATCGGTAGGAGCGGAATTTTCATCGATGGAATCGATAACGGCTTTGCCGTCCTTGGTCGTGCCGACGGCAACAACGGCCGTTTGCGGATTGGGCGGCAGAATGCCGCCGACGCCGGCGATTAGATCTTCAACCGTGATATCGCGGCCAAGTTTCTTTTCAAGGTCCTGAATTTTTTGTGTCACTTCGGAAATTTCGGACGGGTTTAGGCCAAGTGCGATCAGCATGGGAAGAGGGATGTCTTCCACCGGCGTATCTTTGGAAATCGTGCCGCCATTCAATGCGGACAACGATGCCTGCAATGTGTCGGACTTTGTCTGCAACTTGCCAATGACGGCATTCAACAGGCCGTCTTTTTCACCCGTGTTGTCGGGGAACATATTTTTCAGCTTGTTGATGATCGTGTTCGTCAGATCCAACTGGTTTTGCAACTTGGTCGGATCGGCTGGCGTTGTGGTCGTGTCGATCACAAGGTTGCCGTTTGCATCCACGTTCTGGGAGGCCAACGCAATTTGCAACATGGCCAAAGGATTGTCGCCGTTGGCGGGTGTTTTTGTCTCCAGAGTGGAATCGGCGCTTGCGGCGACGTTGGTTGCATTGGTGATTCCGGTTTTTAATCCTTCATCAGCGCCGAATTGCGAGATAATCATGTCCCAGAAACTGGCAAGTCCACCCGCGCCGCCTGCTAGAACGCCGCTGGTCTTGCTACCCGACAAAGCCGTGGCTACACCCGTCAATCCGGTGCTTGATCCGGCGGCGATTTGGGTGGAGGCGATGGGATTCATGTTACTCATATATTTGTTCCTTACGCGCGCTCGTTGAGGCCGATGGTTGCTTTGTTGCCTTTTTGCATTTTGCCCGAAGAGCCGTAGGCGAATTGCGTGGCGGTTTCCGCGGCTTTGTGGGCTGATTTCATGATGCGGTCGCTCAATTGGCTGGTGGCATTCTTCATGCGTTCCAGAAGTTCGATATTGCGGTGGCAGACGGCGCTGAAATCGCCCTGCAGGCGCTGTAGCTGATCGCGCAGTTTTTTATCGGCGGCTTTCGTTTCCGCGCCGCGGTCCATCAGCGTGTTGACGAGGATCTCATAGCGGCGGGCGACTTCGACTTTTTCATCCTGCAGTTCGAGGAAGACGGAGGTTTTGCAGTTTTCCAGCGCCTCATTCTCTTTTAAAAGGACGTCGCGCAGGGCTGTAACGGCGATAATCGTGTGAAGCAGCGCGACATTGATGTCGGCTGGAGGGGTATAATGTTTCTCCCGGGGCTCATACGTCTTGTTCATCATCTCTTACACTCCTGTTGCGGCAACCGTGCCGCCCTCTGTTTCGTTATGCATATTCTGTGCCAGTTCGGACGCATCTTTGCCCGATTGCATTTCTATCAACTGGGCTTTGACAAGGTCCGCGATGCCGAGAGTGCCGCTCTGCGCTATGCTTTTCCCGTATTCGTCCAGCATCATGCCCGAAAAAATCTCTTCGCCCTTGCCTCCACCGAAAGTCTCGTCCGGCTTGATGCCTTCGAACATGGGGCGGAGCATCTCGGTTACGAACATGGCTTCGAAATCTTTGGCCGTCTCCTCGATCTTCTTCATGTCCAGCTTGCCTGCATTGCCGCTCATGCTGATGGGCTTGGAATTGCTTAAGGCGTATTGGACTTGGCTATCGACGGTGCTGAGTTTCATGTCATTTGCCCCTTACATCGACGTTATTTCTGCTTGCAAGGCGCCTGCGGTCTTGATGGCTTGTAAGATCGTGATGACATCGCGGGGAGGGACGCCAAGGCGGTTCAGGCCGGTCACAAGGTCTTCAAGCGTTACGCCTGTTTCAACGACGGCAAGTTTTGCATCGGGACCGTTGTTGATCTGAAGATCGGTGCGCGGCACAACCACGGTTTCGCCTTGTTCTGCGAACGGGTTGGGTTGGCTGACCTGCGGCGTTTCCGTGATGCGGATGGTCAGGTTGGCTTGCGCGATCGCAACGGTGCTGATCTTCACATCCGATCCCATAACGATTACGCCGGAACGTTCGTCGATGACAACGCGGGCGATCTGGTCCGGCTCTACGGGCAATTGTTCGATGTCCGTAATCATATCGACGATCGTGCCCGCGTACATGCCTGGACGTTTCAGCATGACGCTGGCGCTGTTTTCGGCAAAGGCGACATTGGCGGATGAAAATCCGTTGATGGCTTGCGCGATGCGACGGGCTGTTGTGAAGTCGGGGTTGCGCAAAGACAGGCGGACTTGTTGCAGATCTTCCAAGCGGAATTCGATTTCGCGCTCGACGATGGCGCCCGCCGGAATGCGCGCGGCGGTGGGAATATTTTGCGTGACCTGTGCCGCTTGGCCGCCCGCGGCGAAGCCGGAAACATTCACCGATCCTTGCGCGACCGCATAAACTTCACCGTCGGCTGCCATCAAGGGCGTGACGAGCAACGTACCGCCCTGAAGCGAGGAGGCATCGCCGAGCGATGCAATATTGACGTCGATGGCCGAGCCTTGATTGGTGAAGGGCGGCAAGGTGGCCGTAACCATGACGGCGGCGACGTTGCCTGTGTTCAAATTCTGGCCGCGCACGTTGACGCCCAGACGCTCCAGCATGGCGATCAGCGATTGTTCGGTGAAGGGGGAGTTCTTCAAAGAATCTCCCGTGTTGTTCAGGCCGACGACGATACCGTAGCCGACCAGCTGGTTTTCGCGGACCGATTCAAAATTCACGATATCTTTGATGCGGGTGGTTTTTGCGTCTGCGGGCGCCGTAATTAAAAAGGCGACAACCATGCTGAAAGCAACCAGCAGCACGGCGTTGTAAATATTCTTGGCGATCTGTTTTGTTTTTCTACTAAACATAATTCTGATTTCACCCTGTATAATTCCAAACAAGACCTTGCGAAGTTCGTGCCAGACGATGTGGATGGAAAAAACAAGAAATTTCAGTCGGTTGATTTGTATGCAGGCTGGATCGCGCAGGGGTGGGGGTCAAAATTTTCCGTGTTGAATCAGGGGCGCACCAAGGCGGCAAAAATTGCCTCTTATTTTGGCCGTATTGAATGGGGTATACTGGAAGGACGAGAGAGGTTTCTGTCATGAAAATCGAAGGTCCATCCAAATCATCGGGCGCAGGCGGTTCCAAAAAGACCGGAAAGGCTGGCTCTGACGGCAGTTTTGGGGATTTCATCGCCTCAGCGCCCAAAGGCGCGGCGAGCGCCGCCCCGACCCAGACGATCGCCCGCGTCGATGCGCTTTTGAGCGTGCAGGGGGCCGAAAGCGCCACCGAGCGCGCCGCCCGCCGCCGCATGGTGGACCGGAGCGAGGATATCCTTAAAGAACTGGACGGTTTGCGCCTGAGCCTGCTCAGCGGGACCATGACGCTTGGCCAAGTTATTGATATAGCGGATGTTGTCGCCAGCCACCGCGAAAGGGTTAACGATCCGCGCCTGACCGGCATTCTGGACGAAATAGACCTGCGCGCGCAGATCGAGATCGCCAAGGCCAGAAAAGCGCTGGATGCCTTGCACTAAACGCATGAAAGCCCCTTGCCTTTAACACAGGCGGTCCCTATATTCTCCTCGCTTTTTAGAGACTTAACGACGGCCGCGTATGATTTAAAGGATTTCCATGGCAACTGAAAAAAGCGTTATCGTTCCGACCGATTACAATCCGCACAAGGATAAGAAAGAATACATGAATCCGGTGATGCTCGAGCATTTCCGGCGCAAGCTGATCGCGTGGAGATCGGAACTGATCCGCGAATCCACGGACACCATCCACCACACATTGCAGGAAACGGAATTGCAGCAGCCGGATCTTGCGGACCGCGCATCCGCCGAAACGGACCACGCGCTGGAACTGCGCACCCGCGACCGCGAGCGCAAATTGATCAGCAAAATCAACGAAGCATTGATCCGCATCGATCAGGGCGAATACGGTTTTTGCGAAGAGACGGGAGAGCCGATCGGCGTCGCCCGCCTTGAAGCCCGCCCGGTGGCGACGCTTTCGCTTGAAGCGCAAGAGCGTCACGAGAAAATGGAAAAAACGCACCGCGACGATTAAGCGGTTGTGAAACATCCGTGAAACGCATGTTGGTTTGACCAGCATGCAATGAAGCAAAATAAAAAATCCTTCCTTTGATCGGGAAGGTTTTTTTGCGTTTTTTTGTTGGTCAACAAGGCTGTTTCGACCAACATTTTTTGAAGAGTTGGTCAGAGTTTCACGCGCAAAATCCGTGAAACAAACTCGAACATAATTGTAGCAGAAAATGCCCGAAAAAGCGACGTTTTTACAACGATGGTCCGTCAAGACGTCCGTATAGAATGTGCCACGTCACGCGGCCGTCGAACGCATCGACGGCTTTTTTAAAGTCACGCGGCGAGGGGCGTTGATAATTCGGTTTGGGCGTGCCAGCACCGGTTTCTTTCAACATATCGAGAAACGCTTTGCCCGAACCGTAATTGCGCGGGATATATTCGGCGCGGATCAGACCAGGCAGGGTAGATGGTTGCGGGCGCATGCCGAAATCAAGATCGCGTGCACGAAGATGGTCCGCCCATTCGCCAAAGGTATCGTGACCTACGGTGGCGTAATGCAATGTTCCGCCGGGCTTGAGGCGCGATTGCATATCCAGCAGTGATTTTTGCGCATCGTCAAACCATTGCACGGTCATGCTGGTGGCGATGACATCGAACGATCCGGAGATGTGAATATCCTGCCCGTCCATTTCAAGAAGCTCAACATTCGCCGCGCGATGAAAAGCATTCGTACAAGAGGCGAGCATGCCGATGGATTTATCGGTGATGACGTAGCGCGCCTTGCCGCCGTAATGACGTTGCAACGGTTCGGTCAAAAATCCTGTGCCGCAACCGATTTCGAGAATATCGGCATCCGCCGGCGCGGGCGCAAAGGATTTCGCCAGTTCGTTTGCGACATGGCGCTGCAATTCGCCCGCCTTGTTGTAGGTCGCTGCCGCTCTGCCGAAAGAATGAATGTGCCGTTCCATAGGGCGGGTTATAAGCATGTCCGAAAAAATCGCAAATAAATATTGACTCTTTCGCAGATATAGACTTATATTCCTAACATAGCAACAGCCGCTTTGCGCCCCGAAAAAACGGGATACGCCAAGCGGCTTTTTTGTGCCCGGATTTTCGCGGGCGGAAAGGACGCGGCGCGATGGCGCAAGAGACGATGACGATCCGCTTCCGTCCGGAGGCGCGCGGCCCGGAAGAGCGAAGCGCCGCGATCCGCGAGACTAAAATCGCGCTCAATCGTCTGGGGTATTATACGCCTGATCCGCAAGAAGGGATCACGGACGACGAAGACGATGATAATTTCAAAGACGCGCTCTATGCGTTTCAACGCCGCGCCGCGATTTATTTCGATGACGCGGATATCGGCCCCGGCAGCACGACGCAGCGCATTCTTGACGATGAGCTTGATTATCAGGAACGGGACTCTCTGCTTGCGGGGCGCTATATCTGGCGCACGGTGCATGATGAAAAGGTGCGCGGCAGCCACGCGCTTCGCGACGGGCACAGATTTGCATGGAACGCGCCGCCCGAAGGCGGCCATCCCGGCGAAGATTACAATTGCCGCTGCTGGGCGGAGCCGGCGGCGGCGCATCATCCATGGATAGAGTGGGCGAGAAAACGGCGGGAGGAGCGTGCATTTTTTAAAAGCTCATACATGCAAAATATAAATGCGGCGGCTTTGGTGTTCGAGGGAACGGTCATTTCCATTGAAATGTGTTTGCGCAACGGGCGTTGCCGGACATGGTTGCTACAACAGGCAGCGAAAGCGGCTATTCTCGCGAGCGATTACCATCTTCCGCCATATGGCCTTCCTGCTTTTCCCGATGCAAAATGGGTAAAAAAGACAGGTGTTCGAAAACGATGGGTTGATTCCAAAGGCAAAATATATGAATGGGATTACAAAAAAGGTGAAGTTGAAGTTTTTGACAAAACTGGTAAGAAGCATTTGGGAGGCTTTGATCCCAAAACAGGAAAGCAAAGAAGCAAGCCTGTAAAAGGTCGAAAGGTCGAAAGATGATTACTATATTAATTGGTTTATTTGACAAAAAAACAAAATTTGTCGCCGAGGAGAAAAAAGTTGAATTTCCCAATGATATGGTTTTTCGAGCTGTAGAACGCGATGAATATACAGGAGACGAATTTTCTGTTGCGTGTTCGGAAGGTAAGGGAATTGATTATATCAACTGTCGTCCTTTTGCCTTAACGGATGAAATGATAGCGTATGCCAACGAAAATTATCCTGAATTAAAAGAAAAGTTTGATTTGTATCACTCTGAATTTATAGGCCGTCACGGACTTGGGCCGGAATACGATTAAAGGCAGATCCGCCGCCCGAAGGCGGCCATCCCGGCGAAGATTACAATTGCCGCTGCTGGGCGGAGCCGGCGGCTGCGCCGCATCACCCATGGATAGAGTGGGCGAGAAAACGGCGGGAGGAGCGGCTTTCGCAATCTGCAGCGTTAGAAAAACTCGCGCCGCCGAAAACTCTCAAGATAGATATGGTCCAGCAGCAGCCTGCGCTCGATGCTATTAATCCGACATGGAGTCCGTTCGACTTCATCGGCTGGGGCGCGGTTCCAGCGGCAAAATTTGCGGGCCAAGAAATCGCGGCCAAGATCGCGGCCAAACAGTTGGCGCGGGCGGCGGCTAAGAGGGATGTGAGTTGGGTTAGAAATACGCCAATGGGACAATTCCAAAGCAAATTCAAACATGCAGAGATTTTCGGAATAAAAGGCAATCCGAATAAGAAAAGTTTAGAAGCTTACAAAAAGGCTATAGAGCAACATGTTAAATCACCTAATACCGTGGTAAAACAGGGAACCTATCATAAGAAGCCAATGACACACTACTATAATGAAAAGACAGGTATTAATGTGATGCGTGATGGTAATGGAAAATTTAAATCCGCATGGAAGCTAACTAAGTCACAGAAGGAACATATCAGGAAAGGAAATTTGGGAGGAGGTAAAAAATGAAAAACTTATTTGGTTATGATCTTTTAATTGAAAAGTTCTTGAGGAAAGAAATATCGGCTCCAGAATTCGAAGATGCCTACCTTGATAAATACTTAGGTGACAAAGATCCTATAGATGAGAATTTATTTCTGATTTTGGATTGGCTTTTTGCAGAAGTTGATGGCTTTTCTAATAATAAAGAAGTCTTTCCTGATGATTACGTCGATGAAAATCAACTGCGCGAAAGTGCGGCCAAAACGCTGGAAGAACTGCGCGCTTTGAAATGATTGCCGCTGCTGGGCGGAACATGTGGTTGCGCCGCACCACCCATAGATAGAGTGGATGCGTATACGGCAAAAGAGGAAAAAGCCGGCCCATCCTGGACCGGCTTTTCTTTTGGAGTAAGGGTGGTTATTACGACGCCCCGACCCGCTTCATCCTGAAACTGGGACTTTCTGCCCCTGATCTGTCCTTAGAACGGGAACAGGACGTCGTAAACTTGTTGTCCGTAACGCGGTTGCTGGACATCCGTAATCTGTCCTTTTCCGCCGTAGGAAACCCGGGCTTCGGCAACCTTGTCGTAGGAAATGGTGTTGTCGATGGTGATATCTTGAGGGCGGATAACGCCGGCGAATTCGAGAATGCGCTTTTCAAAGTTCACGCGCACTTCCTGACGGCCCTGTATCACCATGTTGCCGTTGGGCAGGACCTGCATGATGGTGGCGGCGAGCTTCATCTGGATTTTTTCCTCGCGGTCGATGGAGCCGGAGCCTTTGTGGTTCGATTCCGAGTTCGCCCCGACAAGCGCCGCGTTGTTCACGGTTTCGGGGAGCACTTGCGCCAGATCGGCTTCGTAGCCCAGAAGGGCATTCAGGCCTGCACCTTCATCGGCTTCGCGCGTGCGCTCGGTTTCGTTGTCGAGTTCGGCCTTATCTTTAATATCAAGCGTCACGGTCAGGATATCGCCGACATCATCCGCACGTTGATCTTCGAAGAATGCCTGACGGTCTGATGCCCAAAGAGAGTTTTTTTGTTTTGTTACCAGTTGCGGCGCAGGCATCGGCATGGACACGGCGCGGTAATCGGATTGCGTTTGCGGATTTTCGATCGGGCTCATGGCGGGTGGCTTGCCGACATCGGCCAGACGTTCCCCAGCACCACAGGCGGCAAGACTGGAGCTTGCCAGTAAGCCAACGCAGATGTTCAAAAGTATTTTGGTCTTACCGTTCATTGTACTTACTCCTTTCATAAACCCGAGATTCTACCGGATCGTGATTTCACGGTGCGCCGTCACGACGCCCTGCAAATTCTTGTTGCTGTCCGTATTGGACACATGGATCATGTCGCCTAATGCGCCAGCCTGCATGGCTTTGCCTTTGGCCGTCAGAACCATCGGGCCGCTTTCGAAAACGAGGGTCACGGCATCGCCGCGGTCAACCATCGTGGGCGAGGCGAGTTCGCTCAAGAGCAGGGGCTTGCCGGCGGAGCCGCTACGGCGCGGCGTCATATTGATGAGTTGCTTGGAATCCAGCGCGGTGCCCGAAGCGATTTTGCCTTGCGGCATGTCGATCCAGTCGATGTCCATTGCGCCGATGATATCGCCGTTGCGCAGGTTGTTTTTCAGAACCGGAACGGCGATCAGACGCTCGATGCGGCCCGACACGGACATGCGCTTCAGGGGCTTCTCGGCGGACGGGGCAACGATCACGGCGTTGAAGCGGTCGCTTTGCGCATCGAATTTGAACGCGGTGACGGCGAGCGTTTGTTCGGCATCCCCGGGCAGGACGATATCGTTCATGCCGCTGGCGTAATCGAGCGTGAATTTATCCTGCACGCCGGCCGCCTTGATTTTCTCCTCCAGCGAGGCCGTGATTTCGGAGAGCGGAATGACCGAGGCTTCGCGGCGCAGGATCAATTGCTCCGTCGAACTGGACGGCGACCAATCGACATCAAGCGCGGAAGCGATTTTATATAGCGTGCGGGCGTTCAAGATCATGTCCTTGCCCGGCTGCGGGGCGGGGCCGAGCACGTAATCCGCATTCTTCGTGCCTTCGAAGATATCGCCAAGACGGATATATTCGCCGGTGATGACGGCTTCGGACCGCAAGGTCGCGGCGAGCGCGGCTCTTGCGCCGGTAACGATCACGACAAAACCGCACAGCAGGCTGACGACGAGTAGGGCGATGCGCGCCGCCACATTCAACGAGTCTGCAAGGTCTTTTTTCATGATCGTGCTCCCTTATTCTTCACTTATCGAAGTTGCGTTACGGTCTGAAGCATTTCGTCGGATGTCGTGATGACGTTCGAGTTCATCTCGTAGGCGCGCTGCGCGGTAATCAGGTTGGTGATCTCCGAGACGATATCGACGTTGGAGTTTTCGAGCGCACCTTGACGGATATCGCCGAAATTGTCCTCGCCGGGACTGCCAACCGTTGCGGGGCCGGAAGCGTCCGTTTCAAGGAACAGCGTATCGCCGATGGCTTCGAGACCGGCAGGGTTAATAAAGGTCGAAATTTCCAACTGACCAAGGTTTTGCATTGCCGTTTGGCCCGGTACTTTCACCAACACTTCGCCTGACGTATTGACGACGATGCTTTCGGCGTCGTCGGGAATGGTGATGCCCGGTTGCAGGGTATAGCCTTGCGCATTGACGATCTCGCCGTTTTCATTCGGAGAAAAAACGCCAGAGCGCGTGTAGGCCGTATCGCCGTTCGGCATGTCGATCTGGAAGTAGCCTTCACCCAGGATCGCCAGATCGAGTGGGTTTTCCGTCATCTTGATCGTGCCTTGTTCGTGCATGCGGTAAATGGAGCCGAGCGACACGCCAAGACCGAACTGCATGCCTGTCGGCACCGTCGTATCGGAATCCGTGGAGGTCGCGCCCGGCGTCATTTTGTTCTGATAGATCAGATCGTGGAATTCCGCGCGCTGACGTTTAAAGCCCGATGTCGTGGTGTTCGCGATGTTGTTCGAAATCACATCGACGTTCATCTGCTGTGCCAGCATACCCGTCGCGCCGATATCAAGGGATCTCATCATGATGTTACTTCCTTCTTCTTAAACCTAGCTGTTACGCGACAGACGCTGGATCATGGTCTGTTGGCGTTGATGTTCCGTTTGCATGATGTTCTGCACAGACTGGTATTCACGCAAAACATCGATCATGCGGGTCATTTCCAAAATGGGCTGGACGTTGGAACCTTCGATCTTTCCCTGCAAGACTCTGGTGTCCGCGGCAGGGGTGGCCGGTTCGTCCGTTTTATAGAGGCCGTTTCCGGCCGGCTCCATTTTTTGATAGTCCTTGAATTCGGCGACCATCAGATTGCCGACCGGCCCTTCATCCGTGGAAATAACGCCGTTCTGGTCGATGGTGACATAACGGGCCTCCTGCGGGATGGAGATCGTGCCGCCGCCTTGGTTCGCCACGCGCTGACCCGTCGCGGTAATAAGTTCGCCGTTGGCGCTTAAGCCGAAATTGCCTGCACGGGTATATTGCACGCCATCAGGCGTCTGCACGCCCAAAAAGCCGGGTCCGACAAGGGCGACATCCAGCGGATTGCCGGTCAGTTTGATCGGACCGGGATCGGTGACTTCGTATTGTCCTATATCATAGACGAGGGAGACGTCTTCTTTCATGCGTCTCTGGTCGGAAATGAATTCCTTGAAAACCGCGTTCTGGCCGCGAAAGCCCGGGGTGTTCAGGTTGGCCACGTTGTTTGCAATCAGGTCCATTTTTTCCTGAAGCGCAACCTGACCGGATAGTCCGACATAGATTGAATTTTCCATTGCTACTCACAACCTCTTCTGCGGAGAAGCGTTGCGAAAGCCGTGCCAAACCGCGAAACAGAGAAAAACGAGCCTAAACAAAGACGTTATGGATTTATCTTCATCCGGCGGCGCCTGCATGCTCCGGCAATTTCTCCCGCCGTTTCCGAGTCGGGCGGAAAAAATTGCCTGCTTTTTCTGCCGTTGTTTTTGCCTGTATTCGTAGAGGGTTGTGGGCGAATGGGAGAAACGCCCTGTTATAGACCGCGTCTTTTGTTTTATACTGGAGACGCATCGATCAATTTACGTTCGTAAAAGACACACAGGACATATAAGGCACAGCTATGACAGACAAGGAAGAAGTGCACGCATCGCTTGACGATGAAGCTGGCGGCGGAGAAGGCGGCGGCAAAAAGAAGATGATTATTATCATCGTCGCGCTTTTGCTGATTCTTGGCGGCGCGGGAGCGGGGCTTTATTTCTCGGGCTTTTTGGATAAATTCTTGAAAAAGGGCGAAACCGCTGAAGCAGGTCATGAAGCGGCGCCAGCCGAAGGTGAACACGCTACCGAAGCGCCCGTCTGCACAAAGGGCGAGGACGGCAAAGAAGTTTGCTCTGCACCCGGCGCCCAGTTTCTGAAAATTCCCGACATGATCGTCAACCTGAACAGCGAGGACGGCACCCCGCGCTATTTGCGTCTTTCTGTGCAACTGGAATTCAAGAACGCCGCAGACATGGCCGAGGTGGAAAAGGTTCTGCCGCGCGTGGTGGACCAGTTCCAAACTTACTTGCGCGAGTTGCGCGTGCGTGATTTGCGAGGTTCCGCAGGGATTTATCGCTTACAGATGGAGCTACTCGCCCGAGTCAACCAAGCGGCCTATCCGACTGAAGTACAGGATGTCTTATTTCAGGAAATCTTGATACAATAGTATGTAAAGCCGGATAGACTATGACGGCATGATTCTTGCGAAGTTAGAAAAGATATGAGCGATACGGACACCGAAACCGCGAATATGACCGACGAAGAAAAGGCCATGATGGAGCAATGGGGCGCCATGGCCGAGGAACCTGTGTCCGAAGGGGACGCGGGCGGCGACGATCCTATGGCCGAAGCCATGGGTATGGGCGGTCCAGAGGGTGGCACGCGTATTTTGAATCAGGACGAGATCGATTCTTTGCTCGGTTTCGACGACGATCTGGCCGGAGGCTCCGAAACCTCGGGCGTGATGGCCCTCATCAATTCCGCGATGGTGAACTACGAGCGTTTGCCGATGCTCGATATCGTGTTCGACCGCCTCGTGCGTTTGATGTCCACGAGCCTTCGCAACCTGACGTCCGACAATGTGGAGGTCAGCCTCGACAATGTTTCCACCGTGCGCTTCGGCGATTACATGAACTCCATTCCGCTGCCGGCCATGCTTTCGGTGTTCAAAGCAGAAGAGTGGGACAACCACGGTTTGATGGTGACGGATTCAGCCCTTATTTACTCCGTCGTGGATGTTTTGCTCGGCGGCCGCAAAGGCACGCCCGCCATCCGCGTCGAAGGCCGCCCGTACACGACGATTGAAACAAAACTGGTTGAGCGGATGGTGCAAGTCTCGCTTTCCGATCTATCAAGCGCGTTTGATCCTTTGTCTCCGGTGGCGTTCAACCTCGACCGCATGGAAACCAACCCGCGCTTCGCCACGATTTCGCAATCCGGCAACGCTTGCGTTCTGGCCCGCCTGCGCGTGGACATGGGCGACCGCGGCGGCCGCGTAGAGATCGTTATTCCATATGCGACGCTGGAGCCAGTGCGCGAATTGTTGCTCCAGATGTTCATGGGCGAGAAGTTCGGGCGCGATTCCATCTGGGAAACCCACCTGACCAAGGAATTGTACCAGACGGAGGTTCAATTGCAGGCCGTTCTCGGCGAAAAAACCGTTCTGCTCCGTGATATGCTTAACTGGAAGGTCGGGACAAAGATTCTTTTCCAGACCAGGCCGGAAGATGAACTGGAATTACGATGCGGCCATTTCCCGATGTTCAAAGGGCCGGTGGGGCAAAAGCAGGACAATATCGCCGTGAGAATTGAAAAATACATTACGCCTAAAGTGTCCGAGGACGATATCTGATGCCGATCGATTTTTCCCTTTTCATGGATTTCGCCATTCTGGTCCTGCTCGCGGCCACCGTATATCTTGCCTTTCGTTTGAATCTTAATCTCAAGAACTTCAGTGAAAGCCGCTCGGAGATGGAAGGGCTGGTCAACCGCCTGACCGCCAACATCGACAAGGCCGAAACCGCTGTGGCCGGCATGCAGAACACGGCGCGCAAGGCCGGCATCGAACTGGACGAAGTCATCAGCGATGCCAAAAAGTTGCGCGACGAACTTAAATTCATGAATGAAACGGGAAACAATCTGGCCAGCCGTCTTGAAAACGTGGCAGAACGAAACCGAGCGCTGGTCGATAAAATCGAGGAATTTCCAGCTGTTCACAAAATTCCCTCATCCATCGCTTCAACGCCCGTGCGCGAATCTGCCCGCCCGCCGCAGAATTTGAAAGTGGAGGAGGAACCGGCCTCTGGCTTCGCCATCCGTGACCGCGATTACGACGGCGGACTGTCGGACGAGGATTTCGACGATCTGGATTTCGGCGACGATGACGCTGGTTTTGGCGGTTTGCAAAGTCAGGCCGAACGCGAATTCTTCGAAGCATTGCAATCCGGCCGCGCCCGCCAGAAAGGTAGCCGGAGCACGCAATGAATTCCTTGTCCGGCTTTCGCATCCTTCCAATCCTTATGGTCTTTGCCGCCGTATGCTTCGGTTTGCGGTTTTCTCAAGTCATGGCCAAAGTCTACGAGCGCGCAACGGCGGCTCCCGCAGCGATGCAGGAAAGCAACCTTAACAATATAGAGACAGCCGCAGGCGAAACAGCGCCGCCGCCGTCGAGCGATGCCTTAAAAGACTCCTCCGCGCCGCCGGATATTGAGCCGCCGGCCGCAACGGCATCGGGCAAGCCGGAAATAGAGGCGCCGTCGCTGGGCGATCCACCCGCCAAAAGCGACTGGAAGGGCGCGGACGATGTGGATGAAGAATATTCCGATGTGAAGATGGAATTGTTTTCCGACCTATCCAAACGCCGCAAGGATCTGGACAGCAAGGAAAAGGAGCTGGTGATGCGCGAGGCGCTCCTCAAGGCGGGGCAGGCGGAGCTGGAGCAAAAATACAAGGAATTGACGACCATCAAATCCGACATAGAAGAGTTGCTCAAAAAACAGACGGAGCAGGAGGATCAGCGGATCGCCAGCTTGGTGAAGATATACGAAGGTATGAAGGCCAAGGACGCGGCGCGGATTTTTAACTCCCTTGAGATGGATGTGCTCCTTCAGGTTATGACCAAGATGTCCGAGCGCAAATCCGCCCCCATTCTCGCCGCCATGGATCCCGACAAGGCCCGCAATGTGACGGTCATGCTCTCCGAACAAAACAAATTACCGGACTTGCCGACCCTGCCTGTTGCGCAGTAAACTCTTTTTCAGGTATTTCCGGCGTTTTCCTCCGATTATGGTATTTCTGTTAGACATCGCTTAACCAATTTGAGCGATACTGTAGGAATATTCGGGGCAACCTAAAGACTGATTCATTAGATTTTACAGGAGATTACAGTGGCAGTTGACAAGAACATGAACGTGCTCGTCGTGGACGATTACCAAACGATGATCCGCATCATCAAGAACCTACTCAAGCAGTTGGGGTTCAACAATGTGGATGAAGCCACGGACGGCGGTGCAGCGTATGAATTGCTTGAGCGCAAGAAATATGGACTTGTCATCTCCGACTGGAACATGGAACCGATGAGCGGTCTGGAGCTTTTGAAAAAAGTCCGCGCGACAGCCAGCAACGACGCCATCAGCAAAGTGCCCTTCATCATGGTCACAGCCGAAAGCAAAACCGAAAACGTCATCGCTGCAAAACAGGCAGGCGTCAACAATTACATCGTCAAGCCGTTCAATGCGGAAACGCTGAAAACGAAAATATCCAGCGTTATCGGCGAATTCTAAGCACGAGCCGACGATAACGGTATTACAGGGGAAGGCATGTCGAATACTCAAAAATACGGCCGCGGTCAGGTTATCGATATCATTAATTCGGTGATCAACAAGATCGACCATGAAAAGGTAGACAGCCAGCGTGAAGTGTTCTTGCACATCGCCGAACTTGCCGAAATTATCGATTCTTTGAAAAAGGACATAAATTCGGTCAAGCCCGAGCATGTCAAGACAACCCATATTCCGGACGCTACGGATGAGCTAGGCGCTGTCGTGACGGCAACAGCCGAAGCGACCAATAGGATCATGAGTGTCTGTGAAGAGATTCAAGAGATTGCCGGAACGCTGGACGAGGGGCCGCAAAATGCCCTGAACGACAAGGCCATGCAGATTTTCGAGGCTTGCAGTTTTCAAGACATTACCGGGCAACGTATCAAAAATGTTGTGACCACGTTGCGTGTGATCGAGGAAAAGATCGATGCCATCATGAACTCGCTCGGCCATCGCGTGGGCGTAAAAACGGGAGACGAACGCATCGAAAAGGTGATATCGGTTGACGACGAAAAGAGCCTGCTTAACGGCCCGCAGATGCCGGACAAAGCGATCACGCAAGCAGATATCGACAAGTTGCTCGCTGAATTTGACTGATTTTCTCATAATCACAAGATAAACGACGGGGTGCAAAACTCCGTGATATTCTGCCGCATGCGCTTGTTCTTTTCAGGGGCGTGTGGCAGGATTTTATCATGCGATTTCTGCGCTTTATCCTGATGTTGACCGCGATGCTTGCGACGGGTTTTTCAGCCCACGCGCAAGACGCCGTGAGCGCGCGCACCGGATCGCATAAAGGCTATGCGCGTCTCGTGTTCGAATGGCCGTCGAAAACGGATTATTCGCTTTCGAAAGAAGGCGGCCGCGTGCTGATCCGCTTCGCCAAGCAGGGAACCCTTGATCTTGCGGGCGTGAGCGCAGACGACAAAAATATCGGCAAAATCGAAACGCTGTCCGGCGCAGGCGAAGCGTTGCAAGTGGCCGTCGCGATCCCCGATGGAAGCAGGTTCCGCGATTTCTCGGTCGAGAACAAACTGATCCTTGATGTCTATGACTCGCCCAACGGCGCGGCTACAACGAAAGTGCCGGACGCTGCGCCGCCCGCAGCTTCACCGAAGGCGGAAGAAAAACCTGCGGCGGCGGCAAAGCCTGCGGAAGAAAAAGCGCCTGTTGAGAAAACGGCAGAGGAAAAACCTGCGCCTGCGCCGGCACCGACGCCAAAAGGCGATTTCACCGTAAAGCCTGCGGAAAATGCCGCCACCGCGCCGCTTCATCCGGTCGAAAGCAATATCGTGCCGCCGCCCGCGATGGAGCCGCACCAGATAACGCTCACCGGAACGACCAGCACGGGCATGGCGGCGTTCGAGCGCAACGGCTATGTCTGGATGGTGATGGATCAGGCGGATCTGCCCAATGCGCCTGTTGTCGCCGGACCGCAAAAAGAAAAATTTCCGCCGCTGGAAAAAATCAATTCTCCCGAAGGGAGCGTCTATCGTCTTGAGATTCCGGAGGGCATGAAAGCCTATGGCAACGGCGGCGGATTGAGCTGGAATATTCTTCTGACGTCCAAACCGCAGGCGGGCAAGCCGCTTCAGCCTGTTTCGTCAATCGAAGGTGGGACGGCAAAACTCGTCTGGCCTATGAAGGAGATGAGAAAGATCATCAGCTTCACCGATCCCGATGTCGGCGACAAGGTCACTGTCGTCACAGGCCCGAATGCTTCGCAGTATGCGGGCGAGGGGCGCGACTACGTGAATCTGCAAACGCTGGACAGTGTGATCGGCCTTGCGTTCGTGTCCAAATCCGACGATGTGAAGGCGGAAAAAACTCTGAACGATGTGCGCGTGGGCCGTCCCGAAGGACTGACGCTGTCCGATGCCAAGGATACGGAGCCGGCGCAAATCCGCAAAGCGATGGAAGAGGACAAGCCTGCGCCGGAGCCGGAACGCGCGCCTGTGCCTGAAGAGGCTCCGCCGCAACAACAGGCGGAAGAACATGCGGCAACAGAGGAAACCCGTACGCCCGAAGAAGCGGCCATCGAAAAGCTGTCCGAGGACGAGCCGCAGATCAGCGTCGATGAAATGTCCAAAGCCGCCGAAGAAAAACCGAGCGGCAACAACATCTATAATTTTTCCAAATGGGAGCTGGGCGGCATTCCCGCGCTCGAGGGCAATCAGCATGCGCTGATGGTGGAGCTGTCCAACAAAAAGCCGGACGAGCGCGCGGGCGATATTCTCACGCTGGCCAAGCTCAATCTGGCCAACAACCGCGGGGCGGAGGCGCTGGGTCTTTTGCGCATCGCGGTCCAGCAGGTGCCGGAGCTGGAAGACAATGCGGAGTTCAATTCCCTGCGCGGCGCGGCGTTCGCCTTGTCGGGCAAATTCGACGAGGCCGTGATCGACTACAGCCGCGATGGATTGAAAAAATACGACGATGTAAAATACTGGCAGGCTTATACGCTGGCGGGGCTTGAGGACTGGAAGCAGGCGATTGCTATCATGCCCAAAAGTTTCGATGCGCTGGCACAATACCCAAAGGAAATCCGCACGCCGCTAGCGCTGACCAGCGCGGAGATCGCGCTTCGCGCCGGAGACGTGCCGCTGGCGCAGCGCATTCTCGATATTCTAAAACCCGATCTGCCCAAATTGTCCCTGCCTTATGCATCGTCGTGGAACTATCTCGCCGGAGAAGCAGCGCGTCAGGCAGGCGAGCCGGATCAGGCGATTGAATACTGGGAGCCGCTTGTCAAAAACGGCAAGGATGATTTGTTCCGCGCGAAGGCGGGCTTGTCGCTCACGAAACTGCAACTCGACCAGAAGAAGATCAAGCCTTCCGAAGCCATCGATCGCCTCGAAGGGCTTCGCTATGCGTGGCGCGGCGACGAGTTGGAGACGCTGATCAACTTCCGGCTCGGCCAGATGTATATCGACAACAAGGACTACCTCAAAGGTTTGACGGTGCTTCGCAACGCCGCGACGCTCTCGCCCGGAAGCGAGATCGGCAAGGATGTCAGCGCCTATATGAACAACACCTATCGCGATGTGTTTTTGAACGACCGCGTCAAGAATATCTCGCCGCTCGAGGCGATCAGCCTGCATGAAGAATTCAAGGATTTGATCCCGCCGGGACCGGTCGGCGATGCCGTCGTCGAAAAACTGGCCGAGCGTCTGGTCGATGCGGATTTGCTGGGCCGCGCGGCGGCCTTGCTGGAATATCAGGTCAACAACCGCCTGCAAGGCGACAAGAAAGCCGAAGTGGCCATTCGTCTGGCGGCCATTCGCTTGCTGGACGGCAATGCGGACGGTGCGCTGCGCTCGCTCGAAATAGCGCAGGACACGCTCGACAAGTTAAGCGGCAAGGTTCCGGCAAAAGCGGGAGAGACGGCGCAGGAAGCAAAGCCGGAAAACGTCGCGCCGCAAGCAGGAGATGCAACGCCAGCCGCAGACGTAGCGACGCCGGCCGCCGCGCCGAAGGCCGATCCGGAAAAACAGCGGCAGATCTATTTACTCAAAGCCCGCGCGTTGTCGATGAAGAAAAAAACCGACGAGGCGATGGACATCCTCGATCATATGCGCCCCGATCCCGACGTGAACCGCCTTCGCACCGATATCGCGTGGCTGGCCGGACGCTGGGAAGAGGCGGCGATGGCGCTCAATGATTTGATCACCGCCGAAGATATCTCGCCCAAACGCCCGCTCACCGATTACCAGCGCGACCTTATTTTGAACCGCGCAATCGCGCTCAATCTTTCGGGCAACCGCGTAGCGCTCTCCAATCTGCGCGAGCGCTACAACGCGCAGATGAAAGGCACGGCCAAAGGCCAGATGTTCGAAGTGGTCACGCGCCCGCGCAGGCCCGATATGATCGGTAGCCGCGAGGCGATCTCCAGCATGATTTCCGAGCTTGATCTGTTCAAGGGGTTCCTTGACGGCTACGCCAAGATGGAAGAAACGCGCAAAGCAGGCGATGCGAAGGGCGCAAAAGACGTGTCCGCACCGAAAGAGCCTGTGCCCGCAGACGGCAAGCCCGTCGATCCCAACGCTCCGCAGGCGGAATTGAAAACGGTTCCGCTGCCGGATGCGGGCGCGTCCATCGAGGCCCCGAAACAGTAGTTTACATCTCGGCGGTCATCCCGAGCGCAAAGCGGAGGGATCTTCGGCCATGAATATACCTACGAAGATTCCTCACCCGTAAAGGGTTAGGAATGACGAATAGGCGGTAAAGGATTTAGATTATCCCGCAGGAGATCCGGGCACGGAATTGAAGGACTGGATCAGCGAGCCGCAGATCAGATACCAGCCATCGACCAGAACGAAGAAGATGATTTTAAACGGCAACGAGATCATCACCGGCGGCAGCATCATCATACCCATCGACATCAGGATGGAGGCCGTCACCATGTCGATAATGACGAACGGCATGAACAGCATGAAGCCGATTTCGAACGCGCGGCGCAATTCCGAAATCATGAAGGCGGGGATTAGAACCTGCAGGGGAACGGCGGCCTGATTTTCAAACGGTCCTTCCTTGGACAATTCGGTAAAGAGGATCAAATCCTTTTCCCGCACATGCTTCATCATGAATTCATGGAAAGGCGCGACGGTGCGGTCAAACGCCTGCATCTCATCGATCTCCGCATTCACAAGCGGCTGCACGCCGTTGTCGTAGGCGGCTTTGAGCGTCGGGCTCATGATGAAAAAGGTCATGAAAAGCGCGAGAGAAATCATCACCGTGTTCGGCGGCGTTTGCTGAATACCCATCGCCGTCCGCAGGAACGATAGGACCACGATGATCCGCGTGAACGAGGTCATCATGATGAGAATGCTTGGCGCAAGGGACAGAACGGTGAGCAACGCCACCATCTGGATGATGCGGCCGGAGACCGTGCCGTTTTCTTCCGAGCCGAGATCAAGCGTGACGGCCTGCGCCAGCGCCGTATGGGAAAGCGCGAACAAAGTCAGCGCGCCGGCGGCGATCGCGGTGAGGGAACGGAAAGTGAAAAGACGTTTAAACATCTCGTTTCGCGTCAGGGGCCTTGATGTTGGTTTCGACGACAGTTTCACCGTTTCCGCCGAGGATGACAAGATGTTCCACCCCGTCGCGCGACAATAATACCGCTTTTCGGCGCGGATCGAGCGTGAGGATTTCCACAATCCTGAGGCGCCGCTTGTCCGGCGGCGTCATGCCGACATTGCCAAGGCCGATTTTTTTCAAGACCAGCGCAAGCCCGCCCATCAATCCGAGGACGAAGGCCAGAGCGGCAACGAATTTGGCGTAGTCATACCATTCCATGGCTTATTTCTTCCCGATCTCGTCTTTGTAATCTTTGAGCGCGATGGAGAGGCGCTCGAGATTGCCGATCATCGCGGCCATAAGCGGTTGCATGTCGCGCGCATCGGGCGGGGGCAGGGCGACAGCCTTGTTGCAGATCAACGCGATGTCGCGGTCAAGTCCGCCCAGATCAACCATCTTCCCGCCGAGCACGGTTATTTCGGAATCCAGAATAAACTGGTTCAGCTTTTCCATCTTGGCACGGATTTCATCGACTTTCATAAGGATGCTTTCGGATCAGGGGGTCTTGTTTTGTTCATCCATAGCATCCCGCAGAACGGCGTCAAAGGGGTTTGGCTCCCCGTTCGCGCGGTACACATAATAAAGAATCTCGGCAATGGCCATGAACGCCTCGGAGGGGATGGGAGAGTCGATTTCGACGGCGGCAAGCATCTCGGCCAGCGGCGCGTCTTCCTTGACCTTGATCCCGTTCTCGAAGGCCAGTTGCATTATTTTCTCGGCAAGAATTCCCCGTCCGGCGGCGATGACCTGCGGCACCTCGCGGTCCTTGGTCCTGTCCTTGATCGCAACGGCGGTCTGACGGCCTTTTTTCTCTTTTAAATTCAGAGGCTTGATGGGGTCGTCGGGGTCGTTTTCGGGGGTGTCTGCCACTGGCACGGTTCCTGCAAGGTTCTAGGGCAGGAACGATTAAACGGTATGGGATAGAGTATGTCTATACAGAATTTGCCTTTGATGAAGGCCATGACGGCCAAGATGGAATACCTCGACAAGCGTCAGGGGATCATCGCCGACAACATCGCCAATGCGGATACCCCGAAATACCAGTCCAAGGACCTGACCAAAGTCGATTTCGGCGCGGTCCTGAGCAAGATCACGGACAGCAAGAAGGTGACGCTGGAAACCACGAACCCCTTGCATATGCCCAACCCCGATGCGGTGGCCAACGCCAAGGACCGCAAGGACAAGCTGACGTACGAAGTCGCGCCCGACAAAAACGGCGTGATCATCGAAGAGCAGATGGTCAAATCGGGCGAGACGCAGATGGACTACAATTTGATGACCAGCCTGATGACCAAAACCGCGAACATGTACAAGATCGCGCTTGGCCGCCAGAGCTAGCGGATAGAGCAGGAGCGTAAAAATGCCCGACGTTCAGAACAGCATGTGGAACACGATGGCGATCTCCGCCTACGGCATGAAAGCGCAGGGCGAGCGTACGCGCGTCATTTCCGAAAACATCGCCAACGCCAACACGGCCGCTATTTCCCCCGATGCCAAACCCTATACGCGCAAGATCATCACGTTCAAGAACGAGATGGACAAGCAGTATGATACGAATCTGGTCAAGGTGAAGGATATCGCGCCGGACAAGAAGACGGACTACACGCTTAAATACATGCCCGACCATCCGGGAGCCAATGCCGCCGGCTATGTCCAGATGCCCAACGTCAATATGGTCGTGGAGCTGACGGACATGCGCGAGGCGCAACGCTCCTACGAGGCCAATCTCGGGATGATGGATAATTACCGCACCATGTCGATGCGAACCATCGACATGCTTCGCTAGTTTTATGATAGAATGGGAATCGGAAGGTTACTATGGTCGATAAAATAGCAAATCCCGCACTGGCCGCCAACGCCTACGCCAACATGGCGAAGATGGGCGCGAGCATGCCTGCCGAAGACAACAGCGCCATGCGCCCCAGTTTCGGCGAGGTGCTGAAAACCTCCATCCAAGAATCAATGAACACGATGAAGACGGGCGAGCAGATGTCCGCCAAAGCGGTGACGGGCGAGGCGAGCCTGCCCGATGTCGTCAGCGCCGTGAACGCCGCCGAACTCACGCTGTCCACCGTTGTGGCCGTGCGCGACCGGATGATCAATGCCTATCAGGAAATTATGAGAATGCCGATCTAGGGCATCGAAATAAAATCTGGATACCTTGTGTTATCAAAATTCCGGCTTTGACAGCAATAGGGCGTGGAGTAAGCTGTACCCATGAACGAAACCGAACTCATCGACATTGCCCGCGAAGCAATCTGGCTGACCATCGTCATCAGCACGCCGCCATTGATGGTGGGGCTGATCGTCGGCGTTCTGATCGCGTTGGTTCAAGCGCTGACGCAGATTCAGGAGATGACGCTGGTGTTCGTTCCCAAGATCATCTCCATCTTCGCTATTGTCTTCGTGCTGTTTCCCGCCTTTATCATGGTCATGCAGACGTTCATGAACGAGATTGCCGATAAAATCGTCGGCATCGGGTAGGAGGCCGCTTCATGGCTGTCCCGTCTTTCATCGTTCCTTTTCTTCCCGTCATTCTTTTATGCCTGTCGAACCTGTTCATGACCTTCGCATGGTACGGGCATCTGAAATATCCGGCGGCGCCCATGATCGTCGCCGTTCTGGGCGCATGGGCCATCGCATTTTTCGAGTACTGCCTTGCCGTGCCCGCCAACAGGATCGGCCATGCGATGTACAGCGCGGCGGAATTGAAAACCATGCAGGAGGTCATCACGCTGGCCGTGTTCGCGCTGTTTTCAGTTTTCTATCTTGGCGAGAAGCTCACCATCTATCACGGCATCGGCTTTGCGATGATCGCGGGCGGCGCGGCGTTTATATTTTACGGACCCAGACTGGCGGGGTCGTAGATGAACATCCTCGAACAATTCCTGACCACCGGCATCTTCGCCTTCATCATCATCTTCGTGCGCTTCGGCACCGCGCTGATGATCATGCCCGGCATCGGCGATACGTTCGTGCCGCAGAATATACGGCTGTTTATCGCGCTGGGATTGTCGCTTGTCGTCTCGCCTGTGATCCGACCACATCTGCCTGATCCGCTACCGGGCTTCGGCGGGATGCTGTCCCTGATCGCCGTTGAATTCATCACGGGACTGTTCATCGGCACGATCGCGCGCGTCCTGATGATGGCGCTCGACACGGCGGGGATGCTTATATCGCTTGCATCCGGTATTTCCAACGCACAGGTGTTCAACCCTTCGCTGGCGGTGCAGGGATCGGTTTTCGGCGCGTTTTTGTCCGTGACGGGCGTGACATTGCTGTTCGTCACCAATCTGCATCACATGCTGATCCACGGTCTGGTCGAAAGCTACGAAATGTTTCCGATCGGTACCGTGCCGGACACGGGAAGCATGGCCGAGCTGATGGCCAAGGCCGTCGCGGCAAGCTTTATGACCGGATTCCAGATCGCGCTGCCGTTTATCGTCGTCTCGCTACTGCTCTACACCGGCATGGGCGTTTTGTCCCGTTTGATGCCGCAGCTACAGGTGTTCATGATCGTCATTCCGGTGCAGATTCTTTTGGCCGTCGTCATGGTGGCGATCAGCCTGTCGGCAATGATGCTGTTCTTTATTTCCCGTTTCGAGGACGGGATGGTTTATTTTCTTTCGCAGGGCGGATAATCCATGAGCGACGACGATCAGGACGATTCCTCGAAGACCGAAGACCCCACGCCCAAGAAACTGGAAGAGGCGCGAAAGAAGGGGCAGGTGCCGGTTTCCCGCGAGGTGAACAACTGGGTCATGCTCACGGCCGGAACGATTGTCGTGCTCGCCATGGGGCCGGGCATGATGCACGACCTGATGATCCTTTTGCGCACCTATATCGGTCAGGCGCACGACCTTCCCGAGACGCCGGGCGGATTGCAGTTTATGATCATCGAGGCGCTGATCGACGTTCTAAAAATCTTGATCGGACCGATTTTGTTTTTGGTTGCGGCGGCGGTCATCGGCCCGCTCGTTCAGGTCGGGCCGCTGTTAGCGCCTGAAATCATCAGCATGGACATCAGCAAGATATCGCCTTCCAAGGGTTTCGCGCGCCTGTTTTCCATGCGCTCCATCGTCGAATTCATCAAAGGCATTCTGAAGCTGTGCGTCGTCAGCGCCGTCGGATACATGATTATCAAGCCGTATTTCGGATCGATGGAGCATATGGTGGGATTGCCCATTCCGCTCGCGCTCGACGAAACGAAAATCCTGACAACGAAACTTCTTATCGGCATTCTTGTCGTCTTGTTCATCATCGCGGCGGCGGACTTGCTCTATCAGCGCCACGAGCATATGAGCAAGATGCGCATGACCAAGCAGGAATTGAAGGACGAATACCGCCAGAGCGAGGGCGATCCGCACATCAAGGCGAAGCTGCGCCAGCTCCGCCAGCAAAAAGCCCAGCAGCGCATGATGCAGGCGGTGCCGACGGCGGATGTCGTCATCACCAACCCGACCCATTATTCGGTCGCGCTGAAATACGATCCCGACAAGGACGAGGCGCCGCTGGTCGTCGCCAAGGGGATCAACGAGGTCGCCATGCGCATCCGGGAAACCGCGCGCGAGCACAATGTCATCATCCTGCCCAACCCGCCGCTGGCGCGGCTTTTGTTCGATCAGGTGGAGGTTGACCAAGCCGTTCCCGCCGAGCATTACAAGGCTGTCGCGGAAATCATCTCTTATGTTTTCCGGATGAAGGGGAAATTGCGGTAATTGCCGCTTTATTGTCTGGCCAACCCCTTGGAAATTCAGGTATTATTCGTGCCAGAATGAATCTCGACCACGCCGATTTCATCGCCCGCCACACGCCGGGCCAGCCGGACCCGAATTCCGCGCGAATTCGCGCGCGCCGCATCGCGCTCTCGTTCGCGCTCATTATCGTTTACATTATCGGCTGCGTGATCCTCGCCATGGTTCTGAACATCGACGAGACGATGATGATGGCGGCGGGCGCGGCCTTCGTTCTGGCGGCGTTTCTGGCGTTCTTGTTCCAGCGGTTTCTGCATAACTACAGCGCGCAGGAAAAAGAGCGCGCCCTTTTGCAACAGGTGATCGAGGGCAGCCGCGGCGCGCGCCTGATTACCGATGCGACCGACCATCCCGTGTTCACCAACCAGCGTTTCGACGAGCTTTGCGAAGAGCAGGGCGCGCCGGGTTTGGAAACGCTGGCGCGGCTGTTTTCCAACAACGAGGAAGCGCACAACCATTTCCGCGGCCTTGCCGAGCAGGCGCAAAAGGGATTGCCGGATTCCATCGAACTGAAGTCCGTGCAGGGCGACCGCGAGCGCTGGTTCATCGTCTCGGCGCAGCCTGTCGCCGGATGGGCGGGCTATGTGCACTGGCGCGTCGATGACGTTACGCACCAGCGCGAAATCGACCGCACGATCCGCGAAGAGCGCGAAAAGCTGATCGATTTCACGGACAACGCGCCGGTCGGGTTTTTTTCCGTCGATGAGGGCGGACATTTCGTGTTCGCCAACGCGACTCTGGCCCGATGGCTGGGCGAGGATCTGCAGACGCTACTGAACGGCGGATCGCTCCACGCTTTCATGGAAAACGCGCCGAAGAACGGCGCGGCATACGACATCACCGACAAAGGCGGTACGCGTCAAGTCGCCGAAGTGCAGATGAAAGGCGTGGCGGGGCGCACGTTTCTTGCCAGCGTCAACCAGACCGTCGTGTTCGAAGACGACGGGCGGGTGAGAACGCGCGGCGTTATGCATGATTTGACGGCCGAGCGCGAAATGCGGCAAGCGCTGCAGGCCTCCGAAGACCGGTTCCAGAAATTCTTCGAAGAAGCGCCGCTCGGCGTCGCGCTGGTCGATGCGGCGGGCGTTCTTAAAGACTGCAACGCAGAACTGGCGCATATGCTGGCCAGTCCCGTCGATGCGCTGGAGGGTAAAAACCTTAAAACCCTTTTGGCCGATGAGAACCGCGAACGCGCGCTCAGCGCGCTCGCCCAGATCGGGCAGGGCGAGCAATTGCCCGAGCCGATCGAATTGATCCTTAAAGGCAAAAATCCCGTATCGGTGCAGATGCACGCCCGCCGCATCAAGGGCACCGAGGATATCGTTCTGCATTTTATCGACCTGACCGAACAAAAACGCCTCGAGATGCAGTTCGTGCAAAGTCAAAAGATGCAGGCCATAGGGCAATTGGCCGGCGGCATCGCGCACGACTTCAACAATCTTCTCACCGCCATCATCGGATTCTGCGATCTGCTTTTGCTTCGCCACAAGCCGAGCGATTCCTCGTTCGGCGATATCATGCAGATCAAGCAGAACTCCAACCGCGCGGCGAATCTGGTTCGCCAGCTTCTGGCATTCTCGCGTCAGCAAACCTTGCGTCCCAAGGTACAGGACGTGACCGATATTCTGACCGAAGTCTCGCATCTGTTGCGCCGCCTGATCGGCGCCAACATCGAACTGGACCTCAATCACGGTCTTGATCTGGGGCTCGTGAAGGTCGATGTGGGACAGATGGAGCAGGTGCTCATCAATTTGGCGGTGAACGCCCGCGATGCCATGGAAAAGGGCGGCAAGCTCTCCATCCTGACGCACAACCACATCACGACGGAATCGCAGAAATGCTGCGACGATGAAATGCCGCCCGGTCAGTGGGTGGCGATTGCCGTCAAGGATACGGGGTGCGGGATCAGCCCCGAAAACCTGAGCCGCATTCTGGAGCCTTTCTTTACGACCAAGGATGTGGGGCAAGGAACGGGCCTCGGCCTTGCAACCGTGTACGGTATTATCCGCCAGACAGGCGGCTATCTTTCAATCGATTCAAGCGTAGGCATCGGCACGACCTTTACGATCTATCTGCCGCGCCTGTCGGAAGCCGAAGCCAAGCTGGAACAGCAGGCGCAAAAACCACAAGAAGAAGTGGCAACGGATCTTACCGGCACAGCGCGTATCTTGCTGGTCGAAGACGAGGATGCCGTGCGCTCTTTCTCCACGCGCGCGCTCACGAACAAGGGCTATCAGGTGCTCGGCGCGGAAAGCGGCGAGGCGGCGCTGACCCTGCTGGAAACGCAGGACATCAAGAACATCGATCTTTTGATTACCGATGTGATGATGCCGGGCATGGACGGCCCGACGATGGCCAAAAAAATTCGCGAGATGAGCCCGGAACTGAAAATCATCTTCATCTCCGGCTATACCGAAGACCGCCTCAAAGACCATATGGGCGACAACATCTTCTTCCTGCCCAAGCCGTTTACGCTCAAGCAACTCGCCGAAAAAGTAAAAGAGGCGCTGGGGTAAAATTGGCGGTTAATCTTCGATGTGCTTGTGCGCATCGGCAAGAAATCCGCCTGATTGCAATCCCCACAGCCTTGCATAAAGACCGTTTCGTTCCAGCAATTCCTTGTGTGTTCCATCCTCGACGATCTTGCCGCCTTCGAGAACGATCAGACGGTCCAGATGTGCGATGGTGGACAAACGGTGCGCGATGACGATTACGGTGCGGTCTTTCATCACGTCTTCAAGCGCGGCTTGAATCAATTTTTCGGATTCTGAATCAAGGCTGGCCGTGGCTTCATCCAGAATAAGGATCGGCGCGTCTTTTAGAATGGCGCGGGCGATGGCGATGCGCTGGCGCTGGCCGCCCGAGAGTTTGACGCCGCGTTCACCCACGGCGGCATCGTAACCTTGGTTGCCCTTGGCATCGCGCAGATCCTTGATGAAGTCATGCGCCTGCGCACGTTTGGCGGCATTGATGATTTCGTCTTCGGTCGCGCCGGGTTTTCCGTAGGCGATATTTTCGCGCACCGTGCGGTGAAGCATATCGGCGCTTTGCGGGATAACGGCGATAGACGAGCGCACGCTTTCCTGAGTCATATCGGCGATGTTCTGTCCGTCGATGGTAATCTTGCCGCCCTGCACGTCGTGAAGGCGCAGGATCAATTGCATCATCGTGCTCTTTCCCGCGCCCGAAGGACCGACAAGCCCGATGCGCTGGCGCGGTTCGATTTTAAGCGTGAAATCGCTGAACATCGGCCGCGAAGGGTAGGAGAAGGCCACATTCTCAAACGCAAGCGAAGGCGTTTTGACAACCAGATGGCCGGCATCGGGTTTGTCCAGAACGTCATGGGTTTGTACGACCGCCTCCATGCCTTCTTGCACTTCGCCCAAGCGTTCGAAAAATCCGGTGTAGATTTCCGTCAGCCAGAAGGTTGCTGAAATCATATTGAGAGCCATCGGCAGGACCATGGATATCTGCGCTGTTGTGAGACTGTCTTGATTCCATGCATGCACAGCGGCCAAAACCAGCGTGAACATAAAGGTTGAGTTCATGACATGTTGGACGCGGAACATGGCAGTGATGGTCAGTTCCTGTTTTGTAACGGCCCCCGAGGTTTCATGCAGGCTTTCACGGAAATAGGCGTCTTCATGCGCGCGGCGGGCAAAGATTTTCACAAGGAAGATATTGGTGATGATGTCCACGTAACGTCCGCGCATGACCGAACGCCTGCGCGAGGCGATTTCTGCCAGCCCACGAATGCGCGGAATGAAATAGCGCAGGTTCAGCGTGTAGCAAAAGATATAGAGCGCGGTGAACGCCGCGAAATAAAGGCCGATCCACGAAAACACCGCAAGCGTAACGACGAAGGTCGTTCCGGCATAGATAAATGGACCCGTGATATCGTTGACAATTTGCCGCATGGCATAGGGCATTTCCAAAACCTTGCCCGCCAGGCGCCCTGCAAAATCATCCTGAAAATAGCGGTAGGAGTGTTGATGCAGATACAGCGCAAGCTGGCGGCGCACCATCGACGCGTAGTAGGGAAGCGTATGCGAGCTGAGCCAGCCTTGCGTGTTGTACAGCGCAGGCGAGGCGATCAAGATCAAAACCGTATAAAACGCGAAGGGCGTTACCAGATGATCCCACAATTGTGATTTGTCGGTGGTAGAAACGAAGACTTCGACGATCTGACCGAAGAAATAGGCGGACAAGGAGCCGAGCGCGCCGCCGGCAACGCCGAGCAAGGACAGCGCAAGGAGGCGTCCTTTGATCTGGCGCATGAAAAACCACAAGAACGCGCCGACTTTTGTTGGCAGTTCTATCAGGTTGTTTTCGGGTAACTGATCGATGATATATGCGTTTTTCATGACGCGGAGCATAAATTTTTTTAGGTTTTTTACAAGGATAATCGCTTTTAAGGCTGGGGCGTATTCCAGTCGGGCGCGTTCGGCTGGTTGGGGAGGATATGAAATTCTTCGGGTTTGATGCGCATCCGGTTGCCGTTGGGCGCATAAAGATTGATGATGTAGCCGTCTTCGGAAAGATAACGCGCGGCAATGATGAATTTTTCTTTTCCCGTCTGGCTTGCGGCAATGTCGCGCGCGGTTTGCTGGCACACGACATAGGAAACCGTGAGCGGGCAATCGATGGCCTTGATGCTGATTTCCGTTCGCTGCTTCTCGTCTTTGGCAGACGCAGGCGCGGCTACCAGCGCGAAGGGAATAAAAGAAGCGGTGAGGGCGCGACGCAACATCATGATTACATTGATGGTCCGGCGGGCGCGGTGGGCTTTAAAATCAATTCCGCCGGAATATCCTGTCTGCGCCCGTCTTCGAAAAACAGAACGGTTGTCATTTTGCCCGACGCCGCATCTTGATGCACGGCAAGGATAGGGAGCTTGTCGTGGATGGCTGTATCATGCGCAACTTTAAGGCACGCATCGAGCGGCGAGGGCGGCTGGCATTCCATGATGCCGTAAACCAGTTGTTCATTGCCCGGCACGTCGTTTGTCGGAGTGAAATCCGCTGTCTGCGCTTCCGCTTGCGCGAAAGACAAGGAAAGCGGCGCGAGCGTGGCAGCGGCGGTTTTGCGAAGAGAGAACATGCTGAATCCTTCTTATGTGTGAAGGCGTAATTTTTAAAACGATGCTTAAATTATGTCAATTAAATAAAATGTTCTATTTTCGTTCTTTTGTGTTGACCATGAGAACAAACCATGTACGATGGTCTGCATAACATCTTTGTGCGTAGCTCTTTCACACTCATTGTTTCAACAATTCAACTATGCCAGAAAAGGAATATTCCATGTCCGTGACCCCCTTCAAGAAGGAAGACCAGATGAACGCCGGTGACAAACAAAAAGCCCTCGACGCCGCCCTGTCGCAAATTGAACGCGCCTTTGGCAAAGGCTCGGTCATGAAGCTGAACGGCGGGCAAAACCCGCTGGAGGTGGAGGCGATTTCGACCGGATCGCTCGGCCTCGACATCGGCCTCGGCATCGGCGGCCTGCCGCGCGGACGTATCACGGAAATCTACGGACCGGAAAGCTCGGGTAAAACGACGCTGGCGCTACAGGTGATTGCCGAAGCGCAAAAAGCGGGCGGCACCTGCGCCATCATCGATGCGGAACATGCGCTCGACCCGACATACGCGAAAAAACTCGGCGTCGATCTGGATTCTCTTCTGATCTCGCAACCCGATGCCGGAGAGCAGGCGCTTGAAATCGCCGACACGTTGGTGCGTTCCAACGCCATCGACGTTCTGGTCATCGATTCTGTTGCCGCGCTAGTGCCTAGAGCCGAACTCGAAGGCGAGATGGGCGACACGCATGTCGGTTTGCAGGCGCGGTTGATGAGCCAAGCGCTTCGCAAAATCACGGGTTCTATTTCCAAGTCGCGCTGCGTCGTCATCTTCATCAACCAGATCCGCATGAAAATCGGCGTGATGTTCGGATCGCCCGAAACCACGACGGGCGGAAACGCGCTGAAATTCTACGCATCCGTTCGTCTCGACATCCGCCGCATCGGTTCGATCAAGGAGCGCGAGACGGTGGTCGGCAACCAGACTCGCGTCAAAGTGGTCAAAAACAAAATGGCGCCGCCGTTCCGTCAGGTTGAATTCGATATCATGTACGGAGAGGGAATTTCGAAAACGGGCGAGATCATCGATTTAGGCGTTCAGGCGAACTTTGTTGAAAAGTCAGGCGCATGGTTTTCGGCCGAAGGCGAGCGCATCGGCCAAGGCCGCGAAAACGCCAAGCAATACTTGCGCGATAATCCCGCAATGATGGCCGTTCTGGAGCAAAAGATCCGCGCCAACTCGGGCATCGTCGCCGAGGCGCTTCTGGTCGGGCCGGATTCATCCGAAGCGGCGGAAGCTGCCGAAATCGCGGCCGCCGACGAAGCTCCCGCCGAAAAGCCGAGCCGTTCCAAAAAAGCTTCATAGGCTTATAAACATCCGGCTCCTTCAGGCCAAAAAGATCCTCCGCCACACACGGGGGATTTTTTGCGTGAACTTTGGATGGTATTAATCGCGCTCGTTGCGCAAGACGCGTTGCTTCTGACGGTTCCAGTCGCGCTCCTTGATCGTCTCGCGCTTGTCGTGATCCTTCTTACCCTTTGCCAGTGCGATCTCAAGCTTTGCAAGACCTTTGGTATTGAAATAAATCTTGGTCGGCACGATGGTATAGCCTTCGCGTTGCACCGATCCCATGAGTTTGTCCATCTGCCGCGCGCTGAGCAACAATTTGCGCGGCCGGCGCGGCGCGTGCTGAAGATGCGGCCCCGCCTGCTGGTATTCGGGAATGTGGGCGTTCAAGAGCCACAGCTCGCCTTTTTTCGGCGCGATATGGGATTCCTGCAAGCCGCACTGTCCGTGGCGAAGCGATTTGACCTCGGTGCCAGTCAACACGATTCCTGCCTCGATCTTGTCTTCAAGGAAATACTCGTAATTGGCTTTGCGGTTGTCGCTGATCAGCGCATCCGTTGATAAGAGTTGCGGTTTTTTCGAATTCTTTTTAGCCATGGGCGCGTAATGTGGACGCTGGAGCGCCGGAAATCAAGCCGGCAAGCGCCATGGCTTCATCGACGGCAACGCGCGCGGTTTTGGAGGCCGGTACCAGCGGCAGACGCACTTCGTCTGTTCCAAGGCCGAGCAAAGAGGCCGCGTATTTAACGGGCGGCGGTGAAACTTCGCAAAACAGCGCCTTGTGCACCGGTGCCAGCAGATCGCGCATCTCGCACATGGTTTTCAAATCGCCTGCCTGCCATGCATTATGAAGTTTTGCACATTGCGCCGGCGCGATGTTCGATGTCACGGAAATGCAACCGTGACCGCCTTGCGCAAGGAAACCCGTCACGGTGTCGTCATTGCCCGAAAGCTGACAGAAGGAATCGCCGAGGCGGTTTTTGATGTTGAGCGGTCGGGCCAAATCGCCGGTAGCGTCCTTCACGCCGACGATGCGTGGAAGCTCGGCCAGTTTGCACATGGTGTCGTTCGACATGTCGATCACGCTACGGCCCGGAATATTATAGATGATGATCGGAATATCCGTCGCGTCGTGAATGGCTTTGAAATGCGCGTGTAGACCATCTTGCGATGGCTTATTGTAGTAGGGGGTGACGACGAGCGCGGCATCCGCGCCGTCTTTTTGCGCGTGTTCGGTCAGGCTGATCGCCTCGCGCGTAGAATTGGAGCCTGTGCCTGCGATCACGGGAATGCGGCCCTTCGCGATGGCGATGCATCGTTGCACGACCTGATGGTGTTCGTCATGGGACAGAGTGGGGGATTCTCCCGTGGTGCCGACGGGCACAAGCCCGTGGGTTCCACTCTCGATTTGCCATTCGACGAGTTTTTCAAAGGCATTCCAATCAATTTCCCCGTTTTTAAAAGGAGTTATCAACGCCGTTATCGATCCTTTAAACATTTTTCGCTCGTGTCCGTCATAGGTTATGGCTTAAAATGGTACACTATAGGTTCTGTCAAATGCTGGCAAGGTAAGATCATGCGCTTTTTCAAGCTGTTGGGAATAGGTTGCATCGCCCTGGCGCTCGCTCTGCCGGTGTCCATGCCGAGCGGGTTCGCAAAAGAATCGGGTAGCAAAAATTTCGCCGCCAAGCCGCCGCCAAGCAAGCCTTCACAAGGAAAAGCCGCGGTGTCGCCCAGTGGCGGGCCGTCCAACGCCGCGCGCGCATGGTTGAGTTATTACAAGGGCGAACAAAAATCCGTCAATTACGACACGATCGCACGGTTTATCCGCGCACACCCTGATTTTCCCGCTATGAACAAATTGCGCGAGGAGGCGGAGAAGGCGATGCCGTCGAGCATTTCCGACGCGGACGCCTTGAGCTGGTTTTCGGCCAATCCGCCGCAAACCACGTTCGGCATGAAAACCTATGCGGCCGCCCTGATCGACCAAGGGCAAAACCAAAAGGCGCACGAAGAAATCAACACATGGTGGCGCACCGCGAATTTAACGCCCGCCGATCAAAGCAAAGGCTATATGGCGTTCGCCAGCATCCTTGACAAAAGCGCGCATCAGGACCGCCTGCGCAGACTTTTATACAAGGGGCAATACACGAATGCCCGCGCCATGGCGGAATCGCTGGGAAGCGGCTATCAGGCTTTGACCGAAGCGCGCATCGGCCTTCGCACGGGCAAAGGAAACATCAACGGGCTTTTGAACCGCGTGCCGCAATCCTTGCAGAACGACGAAGGATTGCTGTTCGACCGTCTGGTCTACCGCCGCAAGACGGACAACAATGCGGGTGCGCTCGAGCTTTTGGCAAGATCGCCGTCTTCGGATTCGATGTACGATCCCGAAGGCTGGGGCAAAGAGCGCGGCATCATGGTCCGCCGCCTGTTCGAAGAAAACAAATTCGCGCAAGCCTATAAGCTCGCCGCCGACCACCGCATCAAATCCGGCCCCGGTTTCGCCGCCAACGAATGGATGGCGGGATGGCTTGCGCTTGAGTATTTAAAGAAGCCTTGGGACGCTTTCGAGCATTTCGAGCGCCTGTACCACAATGTGGAAACACCGATCAGCAAATCCCGCGCGGCCTATTGGGCCGGGCTTTCCAGCGAATATCTGGGGCATCCGGAAGTGGCGCAAAAATGGTACGAGGTCGGCGCCAAGCACACGACGACATTTTACGGGCAGCTTTCAAGCGCCAAGCTGGGCAGGCCCCAGCATGTGACGACGGCGGCCGTTTCTTCAAGCGATGCGATGAAAAAGAGCGCGCTCGCCGCTTCGGCAAAATGGCTGCGCGACAACGGCTATAAGGCCGAGGCCGCCATGTTCTTGAACCAGATGATCGAAAAATCGAAAACGCCGCAGGATTTCGCCGCCGCCGCCGCGCTGGCCGACGATCTGTCCATGCGCAATATCTCCATCAAGGCCGCGCAGGAATGCGAAAAGAAGAATGGAACCACAATGGTCGGCTACGCTTTTCCCAAAATCGAAAGATATATGAACGATGTGGATGTGGAATGGGCGCTTGTCCATGCTCTGGTGCGTCAGGAAAGCCGCTACGATCAGGAGGCCGTCAGTTCGGCGGGCGCACGGGGATTGATGCAACTTATGCCCGGTACGGCGCAAGAGGTGGCAAAGAAGGCAGGACTTTCGCACGACACAAAATGGCTAACCAGCAAACCTGCGCACAACGTGGCGCTCGGCACCCGTTACTTGCAACGGCTTTTGTCGAAATATGACGGCAATTATGCCATGGCGCTCGCAGCGTATAATGCCGGACCTTCACGCGTGGATCGCTGGATCACTGAAATAGGGGACCCACGCAGACCTAACGTCGATCTGGTCAACTGGATCGAGATGATTCCTATTTATGAAACGCGCAACTACGTGCAACGTGTTTTGGAAGGCGTGTATGTTTATCGCCAGACGCTTGCGCATAACAAGGGCAAGCCTTCGAACGATATCCACCTCGCTGCGCAGTAATGTGTTTTGCATTGCATTTTGCAAAAATTCGCAAAATGCAATTATCTCATCATTGATTTTATTAGATTTTTTTAGGCGTCTATTTTGCAAATGTAATTTCCCGAAAGGGGAAATACATGCAAACAATTTTGATTGCCGATTCGCATAAGCTGTGCCGCGAGGCTCTCTGTGATTATATCCGTCATGCAGGAAACAATATCACCATCTACACCACCGGTCATTACAAAGAATTGCAGGAGATGGTGCGGGATGTGCCGCCACCGGATCTCGTCATCATCGACGAGGATTTGGCGGGTATGGAAGAAAACGGCCATGATCTGGATAGGCTCCAGATCGCCGACAGTAGCAAAATCGCCCTGATCGTGACAAATGCCTATGACCGAGCGAGATTGCCGTCACTGGTCGTCGGCGCTTTCCCCAAAACGTTATCATGCAAAGCATTCATGGCGGGAATACAAGACATGCTGGCGGGGCAGATGTTTTTTCCCGAATTTGTGCCGTTGACAGAGTATCCTTACGGCATCAGCAATAAAAAACACACACAGGAGCTAGCTCTCACTGCACGAGAGAGGGAGGTCTTGACCTATCTGGTCAAAGGGGCGAGCAACAAAGATATCGCGCGGGCGCTCGATTTACAGGTTGTAACGGTCAAATTGCACGTACGC
>QFQB01000064.1 GCA_003241475.1 Micavibrio aeruginosavorus | reverse complement strand
TAGACAGTGCGGCCGTATCGTCCGTGTAGAATGGCAGATCTTTGTAGTTCTGTCCCACTTCGACAAGATTCTTAAAATCTTCATGGCTGATTGCGCCTTTACGCATTGCATCGCTTGATACGCCGCAGAGATCACCCAAAATTCTGGTGGTTATTTGCGCGTGGCCCATTTCGAGAGAGAACAAGCCTACCGCGGCCCCTTCCCTGCCACCTGTTTCAAGATGTTTCTTGGCGGCATTAAAGGCAATGTTGGTTGCCAGAGCTGTTTTCCCCATCGATGGCCTGCCGGCAAGGATAAGCAGATCCGTTGGATGCATACCGCCAGTCATGCGGTCTAACTCTGTCAGGCCGGTGGTGACGCCTGAAACAGCACCGCCCCTGTTATAAGCCACTTCCGCCATCCGGATTGCTTCTGTGATCGAGTCCTTGAATGATACAGCGTCCTTTTTGGCGACGCCGCTTTCAGCCAGGGTATAAAGATGCGTTTCGTGTTCCTCGATCAGATCCTGCACCGTTGAATCAATCGTCTGGTTATATGCCTTGTAACGGGTTTCCTCGCACTGCGCGATCAAAGCGCGGGCTTGGAACAGTTCAAAGATTTGGCGCGCGTAATCTTCTGATGAGGCAAATGGGAAAGATGCTGTAGCCAGATCGACCAGGTAGGCTGTGCCGCCGACGGCTTCCAGTGCTGATTCATTTTCAAAGTATTTTTTGAGCCTTAACGGAGAAGCAATATCCCCGCGTTCGACCGTTTTAAGAATAGCGTCATAGATTCTGGAATGAACGGGATGATAGAAATGAAACGGCTCCAGAATATCTGCAACACGATCTATGCTGGCATTGTTTACCAGCAACTGTCCAAGCAACCCCTGCTCGACTTCGAGGTTATGCGGCAGGGCATGGGGTTCTTTGTCATTGGCATCGTCGTTGGCGATCTTATGTGCGGGATATGACATTTACTGTGCTTTTTTTCCGAGACCAAAAAGGCGCTGTAAAAAAGTCCTGTTTTGGTTTTCGGCCAAAGTCTGAACCGTTTTTTCCAGATCGGCCCATTTCTTGGCCTGTTCTCCCGCCAGACTTTCCTTCTTCTGTTCATCAGTCCGCTGATCGGTAAGCATCGCTGTCACCCTGTTAACGGTTTCCTGTTCTTTTTTGAGTGTGTCCTGCAGGTTCTCGATCTGCGACTGTTGCAAGTCGATCTGGTCTTTTAACAGGCGGCGTTCACGATCGCGCTCTTGCTCAAAAATTTGCAGCTTTTCCCGCAGGGCCAGATTTTCAGCCGTGATTACATCAGCTTTGCCGTTGGCATTGGCCGCTGCCGGCTTATCGTTCGCCGCATTCAGCGGTTTGAGCTTATCGCCGTATATACGCGCGAGTTCGGACACATCTATTTTAGGGCGCTTGGTGTCAGCTTCGATTAGGGAAATTCCCTTCTCCTTAATATGCTGGTACATGGTGGCGCGGGTTACATCGACCATTTTGGCGGCATCTGAAATTGAAACCTTGGTCGGGTGATCTGCTGGAAACTGCATTGTATAGATCCGTCTAATTGAACAATCAGATGCACAGTTTCGCAGGTGTATAGAAGAATTTCAAGAACTGTATAGTGAACAGTCTGCAAAACGTATGGCGAGTGTTCAACTGTAAGAGTGTATAGCGGTGTAAGATCATGCAAACACATATACACTTGGAAATAGGCGCAAACCGATTCGCGGTGTGACCGATTCTCTCGATTCGCAAGCTGTCAAAACCCCGCAGTATCTCTGGCGTATATAAAGGCAGGGCGATTCTGTGGATAAGGCGCAATGCGACTCGGCAGAATCTTGTAAATAGCTGTGCGTAAGAGTGTTTTTGAAGTGTCACATTGTGGATAACAATTCGATGTGATACCGTTTCGCATGACACTCCAAAGTGTATATGGAGTGTTTGTCTACCTGATTGTTTCAATTCTGTTCATGAATTGGGGCTTTCAGGGTTCCAGTCCGTTCCGGGCAATTTTCCGAGAACCAACCCTAGAGAAAGAAAGGAGGCGCAACACTAGACCCTAAAAAAGCAAAAACCGCGGTTGGCGCCGCGGCTGCTTTAAAAAGCGATGATTCGTAATTCCTTAAAAACGAATCTACCGCAAACAGAATCGGGCGACAAGCGAAAAAGTGATTTTTCGTTACGAATTTTTATTGCCTGATTTCAGGGCTGGTACGCGATTGACCATGGAGAATGTTAACTTTTATGAACCGCCAAAAGGCGGAAGGATAAGCTCGGCCAAATTTCGGGCGAGTTTACAGAAGGCAGAAGAGTTTTCCGGCCTGAATGAGAATGTCAGCCGCTTCCATGCTTTGAAGCTGATTAAAATGGCCGGCAAAATGGCCGGCTTTAGGCCCGAACTGGTGGAGCTGCTTGAATACTATCTTGTTCGGACACAGGATATCGACTGGACAAAGGACAACCAGCCGATTTGCTATCAGACCGTGACCGCGACAGCGCAGGATCTGGGCATTTCCGAACGTCAGGTATGGAACCGCGAAAGCGCCCTTCATGCTTTGGGTGCTTTGACCTGGAATGATTCCGGCAACCAAAAGCGCTATGGACAGCGCGACAAGGAAACGGGCGCGATCAAATACGCTTTTGGTGTCGATCTGTCTCCCCTGGCCGCCTTGCTGCCGACATTGGAGCGCGCGATCGAGCAAAAGAAAATCCTGCAACAGCTTCGGGACGACGAGAAGCGCAAGATTACAGGGTTCAGAGCCAAGATCAGAGCCTTGCTCAACGAAGCCGCGCAATATGACGAGCTGCAGGATTTCGTGGAAACGATCACCGCGGAATATAAGAACATATCCCACTCGATCAGAAGCTATCATTCCTTGGAGGAAATGAAGACGTTGAAGGAACAGCACCAGCTGATGGTCCGCGCCCTCTTGGAGACATTGGAAGGCGTGGTTTCGGCTGCTAATTCAAACGGTAGTTCTGTGGACAATAATGTTGATGTTTATGTGTATAATACGTCCATGGACGCTACAGACTTCCGCCACATACATAGTACAACCGTTAAATTATCTGATAAATCAGATTACAGTAGTCCTAAGGACATTAGCCTTCGAGAAGGCGTAGCGGCTTCTTCCGAGACTAAATCCCAAGATCTGCGCAATCCCAAGATCGAAAAAGATGTAGAGCCAACAGGCACGATCACAGGGGCGGAAAGAATCACAGCCAAACAAGTCCTCAACGCCTCTTCGGAACGGTTCAGGGAATACATACCGCTGACGGCCCGCGCAATCGACTTTAGCGATCTTGTTGAAGCCGCCGCCGCCCTGCTGCCGGTGCTGAAAATCAACAAAACCGCTTGGTGGGATGCGTGCGGGGTGATGGGCCGGTACTCTGCCGCGATCTGCGTCATGGTGATCGACCAGAAAGCCCAAAATCCTGATAATCCAATCAAAAACCCGGGCGGTTATCTGCGCGCCATGACCAAGCGCGCAAAAACAGGCGAGCTGAATCTGCAGAACAGCGTGTTTGGATTGCTGAAACGGGATGAAGAAAAACATGACGCCTGATCTTACCCGATTCCTGATCGTCATGGCGATGGCGTTTGTGCTGGCTCCTGCCTTGCTTTTAACGCCATCCGCCGCCTTCGCCGCGCAGCAGATCACCCTTCGGGATGGTGATAGTTTCGTTCTCGATGGTGAAGAATTCCGGCTTTGGGGCATCGATGCGCCGGAATTTTTTCAGACCTGCCGCGATCAAAACGGGCAGAATTATTCTTGCGGCCGTGAGGCGAAGGATTTTCTGCAGGATCTGATCGCCGCGCGTGCCGTCCGGTGCGAAAAGATGCCGCGGCGGGAGGGTGAGGCCCGAACCGTGGCGCGCTGTTTTGCCGGTGAGGATGATTTGGGCCGGATGATGGTGCGCGGCGGATGGGCTGTTGAGTATAAATATTTTAGCAAAGGATTTTACACGGCCGACGAGCTGCAGGCGAAAAAGAACCGTCGCGGGTTATGGGCCGGCACGTTCACCAATCCGCGTGATTGGCGGAAACTGAACGCCAAGCGGCAAAATTTGCGATAACTGCGGGGATTCTCGCGCTCCTGAGGATCGAAAACCGTGTTCAGATACGATCAGGATGGCGAGAGCGGTTTACATTTTTGCCTATTTGCTCAATCTTGTTGAGCAAATAGGGGTTTTTTTAAACTAAAACACTATTCTTTCCGTGAGAGTGTTTTTCCAATTTCGGCAATCCTGTCTTTGCTGACGCCGGCTTCTTTTGCCAGTGCATCCCATTTGTTCAAGGCGCTGCGGCACTGGTCGATGATCTCTTTTGCTTTCTTCGCGGGCAGGCTGGCCGTTTTTGCCAGCTCCAGCAAATGCGCCTGTCCTGGATTACGTCCCTCACCGGCTGCCATCGTGCTTTGCTCGCCCCCTGGCCCCGCGGAATAGATCAGGTCATAGGCCGGACTTAACGCCCACTGCCCCGTTTCATCCATCAGGAAAGAGAAGTTCTTGCCGTGATCGTCGCGGTTATGAGACAGCACGTTGAAGGCCGCAAGACGGAACATTTTTTCCGCTTGCGACATATCCCGCGTCATAAACAGGGTCAGCTTTATCAGGTCTGTATAATCAAGTGCCGGCTGCCGGAAATTCGCGTGCAGCAGGCCTGCCGCAGTGTGCAGATGAAACCGTTTATTTTTCTGGCGGTCAAAGCGTTTCGTCCCGAAATACCCCGGTGATTTTTTGCTTGGAAACAGATGGGTTTCCATCATATCGATACCGGCTTCTTTTGCCATCTGTGCATAGACATACTCGATGGCGCCGCAGTCGGGGCCGTCTGACGTGTTGGGGAATTTTACCAGCCAATGCTCGAAATCATCATTCAGGTCATGCACACCATGCATGATTTTTGAGCGATCGGCATTGACGCCGATCATGGCTTTGGGCCGCGCGCCTGCGGATGATCCGTTAAGCGCGATCAGTTCTTCCAGAACAGTGTTCGTCGCGCCTTCCAGTATTTCCTGCGCCTGTGTTGCAAGAGTGTCGAGATTGAGCGCGTCTTTTAGCGTTGGCGCGCTTTTATAATCCGGCTCATATATAAGGGCGCCCATTCCAAACCGTCCGACATGGGCCAGCCTGTCCAATGCTGTCAGGTTTTCAGGAGAGATATTTTTCGCGCGCAAGGCACGATCGAGGATCAGCCGCCCCCACCCATCCGGCAGTGAGTCATGGAACACACCGGGCAGGCCGTCGAAAAAAGGGAGATCAAAACTTTGCACGCCCGATTTAAGCGGAAATTTGTACGAGGAAATTTCCAGCTTCTTTTCAAGAAAGCCCCTGTCATATTCAAAATGAATTTTCCGGTTCTGTGCTGCCAGCCTGCCAACCGTGATCTTCTCTTTATCAAAGAGCAGGCCGACATGAATTAGATCTACAGGTGTGTATTGTTCGCTCATGATTTTTTACCGGGCTTCACGCGCACGCGCTTTGGTTTTTTGTTTTCTTTCATCATGTCGTCAAGGGATGCGTATTCGTCTTTCGGCGCGATCGCGGCGAGCATTGTTTCAAGCAGGCCAAGCACTGTTGCCAGCTTGAAAAAGGATTCCATGGCGATCAGGCCCGTCCGCTCGAATTTCCGCAGTGTCGCCAAAGCCACACCTGATTTATGCGCCAGATCCTCTTGCGTCAGGTTCTGGCGGATGCGGTGCTGCCTCATGGCGGCGGCGGTCTGGCCCAGTGCTTCGCTTGGTGTTATAAATATCATTATAATGCCATTTATTTGATAAATAACTTAATAACTGATATTATAGTATGAATTACACTGTATGTCCAGAAATGGATTAGTTGGAATAAGAATACGGATCATCGGGATCTCGAACCCATGACGGCTTTTCCCAGGCGATCAGCTGGCGCGCAATATCCGCCAGCCAAGGATCTTGAATATGGGGCAGGTTTTGCTCAATATCCTTTTTATCGTCCGGCTTCAGATGTTTTGCCGCAATATCGATCTTCCTCTGGTCAACAATGCGAGGCCCTAAATTATCAATGCCAGCCAGTACCAGATACGCTATGGGGCGCGTCAATGTTTTCGGCATAGTCATTTCCTGCAGTTCGATAACGCAACGACTTCCTAGAAACGCGATATTTCTAGGTTTTCCTGTTGTCACATAAACGGGCCGGGCTGGTACTTGCGTACACATTCCGGTCATATTGGCCGCTGATGCGCCAGTTGGCCAGATACGCTCGCCAGTCCATCGTTGAAGGGCGTCCAGCACCCCTTTCGATGAAGGGCTGCAGATACCGATCATTGGGTGATATTGTGGGTAATAGTAGACAGTGCGTGTGGCGCGGCGAATGAATCCATCCTTCATTAGCTTATGAAACGCGCCGACAATTTGTCGGATCGTACCAAGATCAGCGAAATCATGGGCGGTAAACACCCATCCCACACCCTTTTCTTCAATATGGTTCTTTATGTGCTGTGCTAAAGACATTATTTTTCCCCGCTGCGCGCGAATAAAATAAGGGCGGTAAAGTCATGTTGATCGGCCTGACGCAAAGCATCGATGTAAGCCCGGCGCGTTTCATTTGCCGATCGCAGATCTCCCCTGCCCCATGGGAGTTTTTCACCGCCCAAAGACTGAATCAGCATATCCGCGGCCTGCCGGCTCATCCGGCCGTTGCCGTTTGGAAACGGATGGATAAACACCAGCCGGTGATGAAACCGGACAGCGATTTCATCGGCTGAATAGGACTGGTGATCGATCCAGTATTTCACATCATCCACAAGTTGCCGCAGATCCGGCTCGATCATAAATGGCTGAACGCCGATCGGCCGATCATGCACCTGGCTGAATTGTCCAGCCCATTCCCAAACCTTGCCAAACATGCGTTTGTGCAGGTTTTTCAGCGCATCGACGGAAAGAATGTCGCGCTGCTTTTCACCAGCCCAAATGACTGCTTCCAGAATATTGCGCTGCTCTTCGCGGTTCAATTCCGCCCGCGTTGAAATATAAGACGGGATCAGGCCCCGCTTGTCTTCCGGCGACAACGGCGTTGCATCATCTGGTTCAACGAACATATCACTCATGGCTTCTCGTCCCATATAATACGCGGCTTTTTAACTATGATTTCGTGCGCCAGATTTTCGATTTCCGATCTTATATCTTCATCGCTCAAATTCTGATCTTCCAAGGCCATCGTATGATTGACCCCTGCCAGAATTTTGGTTGCTTTTTTGCGCGCGCGATCGAGCACGATGTTTTCAAGCGTGCTGTTGTTTGGAACAATCGCGTAAACAAGCGTGCAGTTCAGCGCTTCAGCTGCGCGGCGCAAACTGCCCAAGGTGATTTTGTCGTCTATTTCCGCGTGTTCAAGTTCAGTAATGCGTGGCTGTGATACCCCGATCCTGCGCGCGAGCTGCGCGGTCGTCATGCCCAGGGCTTCGCGGACAGCTTTGATCCAGCCGCGATGCGGCCGCGCAAACTCACCGCCTTTTATAAGGTGGTTTAGTTTGTGATCCAGAGATTTGCGTGCGTTTGTCTGTTTCATGGCAATAAGATATAGCTTATTAAGTTACTCAATATATATAACATATAACTTATTAAAACACTATAAATATATAATATATTTCTTATACCTTTAAATTTTCTAATAGGGTATACCTTATTATATTTTTCCTACTGTACTGATTTTACTAGATTTTTATATTCAGCCAGTAAGAATGATATATTGACGATAATGAGGTCGCAATAATACCGCGCCTCTTCCGGCGTCGTGGCAATACCATCCTTCAAGTGCATACCGTGGCGGATGCCGCCGCCGTTCGGCGCGGATAAATAGCCATGCAGTTCACGGAGCCATTTTAACGCCATGTCCAGGGACTTGCCGCGGCTCCGCTCGCGCAGCTCTGTGACGAGCTGGTTAAAATATTTTCCCTTGATCGTGTTCTCGCCTTCGCCGGTGCCTTGAAATACCGTCGTCACGGTTTCAAGCAGCCAAAGCAATTCCTGAACGGCAAGTCGATGCCGGCCTTCGGCCAGCAGTTTTTTTGCTTCTTCAAAAGACTCTTTAATCAGCGTCTGCGTTTTTTGTTCGAGCGTTTCTGGAATTTCTGGCGCCGTGACCGGCCCCATGCCCGCCGTATGAACGAGGTTCGGCGGATCGATCCGAAAATGGGTGTCGTGCTTTGCCAGAACAGCATTGATGGTGCGAAGATCCGGCACAGGCACAGGATTTTCTAGGTCTTTCAAATCTTCGCAGGCATCGAAAAACGCTTCGATAAAAAGAGGCGCGTTTTCGGCGGCACTGTCCATGTAGTTTTGCAAATCGGAATCCGCCCAGCTGTAATTTGAACTGCGGTGCGAAGTCAGGCCGGCTGCGCCTGCAAAAAAGCGTTTGAAATGCTCCAGAATGCCTTGCTCGCTGCGGGCGATCTTGGCGATGAAATCATAAAAATCATGCACGACACCGCGACCGATCGGGCCGGGGGAAGTAAAACGCCATGAATCTTCAAAATTAAGCATCATTTATCCTTACAAACATGGCTCGAATTATAGTGATTGGTTGCGCGCGTGTCAGCCCTTTTGGGGCTGACCAGGCTCTATTCCGCTAGGCTCACGCTGTTCGCCAAGCTCCACCGAACCCCGCCACGCCGGGTTTCGGCACATTCGTGTAACGATCCTTCACGCGGTTGCAGCTGCAGATCCGTGTGAGTGCTTTTCAATGCTGTGCGATCGGCGTGTCCAGTAGGGCTTGCAGCCCGAATTATCAAGTCAAATAGATCGAAGATTTTCCTGCTTTCCGTCGCGAGCTAGGAAAGACAAGAAAATTTCGCCGATTTGCCATGACAATTCTCCTGGCTTTTAGGGCCGCAAGCGGCCGGTAGGAAAAGAAGTGCAACCAAGCACTTCAACACAAACCTACAAAGGAGACTACACATGACTATCCAAACACTGACACTCTCGCAAATCCAGCCTTGTGCAATGAACCCGCGCAAGTTTTTCAATGATACCACCATCGAAGAACTGGCGCAGTCCATCAAGACCGATGGCCTTTTGCAAAATCTGGTTGTCCTGAAACCGACAGGCCGCGCAAAGAAACACACCATCATTGCAGGGGAACGCCGTTTCCGCGCTATCTCGCACCTGATCGAGAAAGGCGAACTGGACAAGGATTTTCCGGTGCGCGTCGAAATCAAGGAAGGCTTGAGCAACGATGAAGCCCTGCGGATTGCCACCGTCGAAAACGTACAGCGCGAAAATCTTTCCCCTCTGGAAGAAGCCGAAGCGTTAAAAGTCCTTGTCAAAGATGGTGCGGAAATGGACACCATTATCGCACAGACTGGCCTCTCTCTGACGACCATTCGCCGCCGCCTGATGCTTTTGAACTTGACGGAAAAAGCGCAGGAAGCCTTGGCTGAAAAGAAAATCACGTTGGCACAGGCCGAAGCCCTGACTATCGGAAAGCCCGAAGATCAGGACGAGGTGGTGGATGATGTGATGGAGGGCTATTACACCGCTCCCGATGAAATCAAGGACAAGCTGGTGGGCGAACTGCCAACCCTGTCCATGGCGATTTTCCCGCAGGAACTTTATACGGGAACATTCACCAAAGACCTTTTGGCCGAAAAAACAGCCACCTACTTTGACGATATAGAACAGTTTGCAACACTGCAAAAACAGGCGGCAGAGCAAAAAGTGGCCGAATACGCCCAGACCCATGAATGGGCGGTTTTGGAAGAAGGCTACCGCTTCAATAAATGGGAATATGACGAAACCGCAGAAGGCGAAACAGGCGGCGTTGTCGTTTTCCTCGCCAATGATGGCAATGTCACCATTCATGAAGGCCTGACCAAGACCAAGGCGGCGGTATCGACCACCAAAGCCCTGAAAGCGACCAAGGAGAAGGATTTTTATCCGACCCCGCTTCGCCGTTACATGGGGATGCACAAGAGTCTGGCGGTTCAGGCCGCTATCCTCGGCAATCCCCGTAAAGCTAAAGAAATCGTCGTCTGCAATAAACTGGCAAAGTTTAAGGCGCATGATTGCTTGCGGTATTTCGAGTTGGAAGGTGTTATCCCCCCTGCCCTCGAAGTTATCAATCAAGGTGCCGAAGCGGTCATGTTCGACTTGAATGTTCATGTCAAAGACGATGAACCTGTCTGGAAAACCGTTGGCTATTTTTTCGATACCGATGAAGAAAAAGCCTATGACGCTATCCAGAGCCTGACGGACGAACAGCTTGAATCCATCCTCTTATTTTTGGAGGTCTGTGAGTTTGGGCAGTACATGGTGGACAGGCTCGACACACACGAGGACAGTTTGTTCAACAAGGTTGCCAAAGACCTCTCGGTGGATATGCGCGATTACTGGCGTCCTGACGAGGGTTTCCTGAAACGCCGGAACAAGGTGCAACTGCAAGCCTTGATGAACGAGTCCGGCGCATCCGCGAAACTGGCATCCGCCGCCGAGTACAAAAAAGGCGAACTGGTCAAATCCCTGACCAAGTTTTTCCAGAGCGCGAAGAAGGCGAAAAAGCCGACTGAAACCGACCAGAAAGCCAACGACTGGTTGCCGGAAGCCATGAACTTCCCCGCCATCGACCCCGACCGCAAAGAGCCGGAAGTGGCCGACATGGACGAGGATTTTGAGGACGAAGAAGAAGTCCTTGATGGCGAGTCCGACGAACTGGACGACGAAGAATATTCCGAAGCCGCCTAATCCCCCAAGCCACCCGCCACAAGCGCGGGTGGCTCCCCTTCCCCTTTTCATACAGATAAAAATGGAGATTACCCATGTTTGGAACCGAATTTTTCCCTACCCCTAAATTTGTCATTCACAAAATGCTCAAAAAAATATCGCCCGATGCGCGGCATTTTTTAGAGCCGAGCGCGGGCAAAGGCGATATTGCCGAAGCCATCGTTGAGAAAAAAGGCCGTTACACCCGCGACAAGGTGGATTGTATCGAAGCCGCGCCGGAACTGGTCGCTATTCTGGTTGATAAGGATTTTCCAGTCGTCGGCCATGACTGGCTGGACTATAGCGGCGTTTGCTATTATGACGCGATTGTGATGAACCCGCCTTTTTCCAATGGCGACGACCATTTATTAAAGGCGTGGGACTTCATGCACAACGGCGAAATTGTCTGTTTGCTCAACGAAGAAACCATTAAAAACCCGCACACCGCCGCCCGCAAGCGTCTTGCCGCCATCATCGAAGCGCATGGCAATGTGGAGTTTCTGGGCGATTGTTTCAGCCGTGGCGAGCGCAAAACAGGCGTGAATGTCGCTATGGTGTATCTCAAGAAATCGTCCGAGGACGACAAAATCGAACTTTGGGCGAATGTCACGGCGGAAAAATCCGTTAATGACAATATCGGCGGGGATGCGAATATGCTGGCAATCCGCGATAACCTTGGAAATATGCAGCATTATTACGATAAGGCCAATGAGCATATGCACATGGCTTTCCAGCACATCCGCAAAGCTGGCCTGTATCTTTCGGCCAATGATGTTTATACGGGGCAGGATTACGAGAAAATCCTGCAACTGGCTTTCAAGAATATCAACGATGCCAAGGCCGAATTTGGCCGGAAGCACCGCCGCGATGCGTGGATGCACGTTTTTAACCAGATGGAGTTTCATAAATGGCTGGACAAGAAACAGCGCGAAGAATTTGTCCGCGATATTGAACGGAACGGCAATATCCCGTTCACCAAGGACAATATCAAAGGGACGCTCGAAAACGTGTTCTTACAGCGCGGCCAGCTTTTTGAAAAATCCGTGGCGAATGTCTTTGACGAGCTGACCCGCTACTACAAGGGAAACACGAACCACACCGAAGGCTGGAAAACGAATGACAGCTATAAAGTGAACCGGAAAATCGTCTTTCCGTGGGGTTG
>QFQB01000063.1 GCA_003241475.1 Micavibrio aeruginosavorus | reverse complement strand
CATGACCGAAGTCATATACCGCCGGTGGGGAATCGCACCCCGCCCTGAGAACTGAAGGGAATATAGGAAGTTTGAAGCAAAAAGAAAAGGTCAGCCTTTGTTTAAAAGCTTTGTCGCAGGGATAAAATCTTCGACCTTCAGACCTTTTTCTGCAAGCAACGCCTCAAGAACCGGCTGCATCCGGCCCAGCGTTTCAGACACCGCGTCACGCACCGTATCGACGACCACCTGCGTGGCGCGTTCGATCTCGATATTGACGGCATCGCCGGTGTTTTTGGCTTCGAACGTGGTCATGCGCCGCGTTTCGGGGATCAGCCAGACCTCGAACCAGTTTTGACGTTTGTCTGCCTCGGAAACGGTCAGGCTGCACCCATTGACCGCAATATAGCCCTTGGCGAAGATATAGCGCATGGACTGGGACGGAACGGTAAAACGGATCACCTTGTTGCCGTCGAACACAGACACGCTTTCGATCTGCGCCTTGAAATCCACATGACCCGAAAGCGGATGCCCGCCGATCTCCGCGCCGTCTTTCGCCGCGCGTTCGACATTCACTTGATCGCCCTGCCTGAACGCACTCAGGGTCGTGACGTTCAGGCTTTGCAAAATCACATCGAACGAAGCGCGCGTTGGCGAGAGAATTTTTGTCACCGTCAGGCAGACGCCATCGACGGACACGCTCGCGCCGACAGCCAAGCCTTCACAAAACCCTTCGGGAAATTCGATTTCAAATGTGCGGATAGAATCGTGATCGCGGATAGGACCAAGGATGCCGACGCCCTGAACAATGCCGGTGAACATTACTCCGCGACCCGTTTTTTCTTTTCGGATTGCAGCGCTTCGATTTCTTTTACGAAGTCGTTGAAATCGCCGGGCTCGCGGAAATCTTTATACACCGAAGCGTAACGGATATAGCCGACGATATCGATCTCGATGAGTGCCTTCATCACCAGCGCGCCGATCTCGCTCGACGGGATTTCCGGCTCGCCATAGCTTTCGAGCTGGCGGACGATGCCGTTCACAGATTTTTCGATCTTCTCGATGTCGATGGGGCGCTTGCGCAAGGCCACCTGCATGGAGCGCAAAATTTTCTCGCGGTCCAGCGGCTGGCGGCGGTCGCCGGATTTGACGACGACCAGATCGCGAAGCTGGATACGTTCAAACGTCGTGAAACGTCCGCCACAAGAGGGGCACGAGCGACGGCGGCGGATCGACCCGCCGTCATCGCTGGGGCGGGAATCTTTCACCTGTGTTTCTTCACTTCCGCAGAACGGGCAACGCATTTTTCCTACCGATTAAAAGTTCAAAACCATCTGGTTGCGAAGATCATTCCCGTCTTCACCAATTTTCAAATTATATTTTAAAACATGGTCGATGTTTTTACGCAATTCCTCTTCATCGACCACTCCTTCAAACACCGTATCTTCATCCATGTCGCGCTGTTTAATCAGTGAAATACCTTCATCTTCGTCACCAAAAATCTCAAAATCATCAACAAAGATAAATTTCAAAAGAACATCCGCTTGTTTGAAAAAATCTTCAAACTCTTCTTTTGCCCAATTTAATATATCTTCCTCCTTGATCCACGCCACAATACGTTCCGTCAGGTCGTTTCTATCAATTTCATCTGCAATCTTGAACGTAAAAAAAGATACGTCCTCATCTAACAATATCTCATCCCCGTCACCATCAATCAGATAGCCATTGGTCAACACTGCGACCAAGCCCGTATGCTTAACGCCTAGCCCCTGCTTGAGCCACTGCCCTTCGGTTTGTTCACTCAACGAATTATAGTCATCACGCATAACATACCCCTTGAACATAGAAAGAAAAAAGCAGGTAACGCGCCTGCTTTAAATATTTACTTAGGTCGAAATCGCTTCGTTGTAGATCGGGAAGCGGTCGCACAGCGCCTTGACCTTCGCGCGAACCGCTTTTTCCACCGCCGCGTTGCCTTCCGGCCCGTTGGCTTTCAGCCCGTCGAGCGTTTCGAGGATAAGCTTGCCGATCTCTTTCCACTCGGCAGGACCGAAACCGCGCGTCGTGCCGGCGGGCGTGCCGAGACGAATGCCGGATGTGACCATCGGCGGCGCGGGGTCGAACGGCACGGCGTTCTTGTTGCAGGTGATGCCCGCATGCTCCAGCGCAAGGTCCGCATCCTTGCCCGTAATGTTCTTCGGGCGCAGGTCAACCAGAACGATATGCGAGTCCGTGCCGCCCGAAACGATATCAAGACCACCATCGATCAGGGTCTGCGCGAGGATTTTCGCGTTCGCCACGATATCTTTGGCATAGGCTTTGAAAGACGGTTCCAGCGCCTCCTTGAACGCCACAGCCTTCGCCGCAATGACATGCTCCAGCGGACCGCCCTGAATACCGGGGAAAATGGCGGAGTTCACTTTCTTCGCGATATCGGCATCGTTGGTCAGGATCAGGCCGCCGCGCGGACCGCGCAACGTCTTGTGCGTCGTGGTCGTGACGACATGCGCATGCGGGAACGGCGACGGGTACGATCCGCCGGCGATCAGGCCCGCATAGTGCGCCACGTCGGCGAACAGGATCGCGCCGACCTTGTCGGCGATTTCGCGGAATTTTTTAAAGTCGATGACCCGCGGATAGGCCGAAGCGCCGGCGACGATCATCTTGGGCTTATGCTCCATGGCCAGCGCTTCGACTTCGGCATAATCGATCAGGCCGTCTTCTTTTTTGACGCCGTATTGAATGGCGTTGAACCATTTGCCCGACTGGTTCGGCGCGGCGCCGTGCGTCAGGTGGCCGCCCGAAGCCAGACTCATGCCGAGGATCGTGTCGCCCGGCTTGATGAGCGCCATGTAAACGCCCTGATTGGCTTGAGAACCGGAATTGGGTTGCACGTTGGCGAAGTCACATCCGAAAAGTTTTTTCGCGCGCTCGATGGCGAGATTCTCGGAGATATCGACAAATTCGCAGCCCTGATAGTAGCGCTTGCCCGGATAGCCTTCGGCGTATTTGTTGGTAAGGACCGAGCCTTGCGCCTGCAGAACCGCTTTCGAAACAATGTTTTCGGAGGCGATCAATTCGATCTGGTCCTGCTGGCGTTGCAGCTCCTGCATCATCGCCTTGAACAGCTCGGGATCGCTGTCTTTCAGATTCGTTGTGAAATATCCGCTTTCGCTCATTATTTTCTCCGCTGCATTGCCCATATCATTCACCCTTTCTCTAACAGTTCGTCAATTTGTCCACGCGGCGCTGATGACGGCCGCCTTCAAAATCCGTTTCCAGAAATGCCTTCAAGATATCCAGCGCCACTTCCGTACCGGTAATACGCTCGCCCAGGCACAACACATTGGCATTGTTGTGAAGACGCGTCACACGCGCCATTGTCGAATCCGTGCACAGCGCCGCACGAATTTTCGGATTGCGGTTGCAGGCAATGGAAATGCCGATGCCCGACCCGCAGATCGCAACGCCCAGCGGCACATCACCGTTCGCCACCGCGTCGGCCAGCTTTTTGCCGAAATCGGGATAATCGACGGAATCCGTAGAATCAGGCCCTAAATCGACCCATTCCACTTTCACGGCGCTGAAATTCTTCTTCAGATATTCTTTGAGGGTAAATCCTGCGTGATCGGAGGCTATGGCCAGCTTGATTGTCATGTCTTTGTATAGGCATTCCGCCTTGCCCGATCAATGCAAATCGCCAGATTTCCGTACTTTTTCAGCCCTAAAAACATAATGTTTGACAGGGGTATAAAAACCACATTATAGAAATACATAATTTTCATAAATATAACAATTGTCTTATATGTGGTCTGGTAATGAATGTGTACAACGGCGCCCTGCGCAAGAATGAGGATATTGGTCAATCTTGGACAAAATCCATCAGCCTTGGCGGATTAAAAAAAATTCCCGGCCAGCGGCGCATCAGCGCCTTGATGCACTGGGGCATCGGCTCGACCAAATTCCGCTGGAACAAAATCGTTCACCGCACAGGCACAATGAACATCCCCTGCACCGCACCGTACGTGACCAGCACGGACCATCTTGATTATTTTGTCGGCATGGATGAAAAAGGCTATCTGCATGGAGGCAATCTGCACTGGGCCTATCTGCAGAATATCTGCATCGACGAATTGTCGCAGGAAAACAAATATAAAACGCTGTGCCGCACATTGGCGCGTCTGCCCGCAAACGTCGCCTTTTCCTTCAAGGCAAGCCCGCACATGAAGGATATTGAAGTCGCCCGCGCCGCTTTCCACGCAGCAGGCTTTCTTAATATTCCACGCAGAACCTACCTGTTCAAAGGCGATGCCGCCGACGGCGACCAGATCGCAAAACTGAAACCGGATGCGCGCACCAAGGTCAACTCCGCCAAGCGCGACCTTGAAATCACCACGATGAACGCCGAAGCCTTCTTTACATTCTACAAAGAGAATCTAAAACTTGCCGGACAAAAAAGTTATTTCTGCCTGGATATCGATCAGGCTTTGATTGCGCAAGGCTTACGCACGAATCCACCACAGATTGACATCATTGCTGTCCGCCGCAAAAACACCGATCAATCAAAAGCCCCGCACCCGATCGAAGCGGCGATGGTGTGCAGTCGCGGTTGCGACGGATTCTATAAACTGATGCGCATCACATACATGCGCCAGCAACGCGCGGATATGGAGCACGCACCGCATAAACACGCAATCAAACTTTTAGTTGTCGAAGCCATGAAACGCTCGGCGCAAATGAATCTGATCCTTGACGTCGATGGCATGACGCCGGGCGGGGAGACCGTTTACTCCCGCTTTGGCGTGTTCGAACCTGCCGTGCACGATGAATATATCCGCAGAACCGCCCGCACCCTGCTCCCCAAGCTTTGCAAAAGGTCGCTGGGAGAGATATAAACAGCCTCATGAACGAGCATAGCGACTTCCTGAAAAAAGGGGGATTCACCCCTGCCTTTACCCCCCCGCCGGAACCCCCTGCGCCGGCGTGGACGCCGGAAGGATTTGCACGCACCGCCGTCCGCGCGCTTATCGGGTCATTGCTATTTAACTGGAACAAGGTCGCTCACATGGGCGTGGCATTTTCAGCACGCCGTAATTCGGAACTCGTCAACAAAGCAGATTCCCTTGATTACTGCGTAAGCCCTGATGAAAAAGGAATTTTGCGGGGTGGAAGCCTGCCATGGTCGTATGTGCGCGATCTTTGCGAAGACTCGCTGGATGAGCGGCAAAAGAGCAAAGATGTTCAGCGCACACTGGCTACACTGCCTTCTCATGTGACCTTCGCTTTCAACACCGCGCCCGCGCCAGCACTCAAAGATGAAAACATAATTTCAACCGCATTCAAAAAAGCGGGTTTTACCCATACGACGAGAAAAACCTTTCTCTACAGGGGTGAAGCGGGTATCGACCCTATATCGCTTATAAAATCCGACACGCGAAACAAAATTCGCGCGGCCCAGCGCGACATGGAAATCGTGCCAATGGGAATAGACGAATTTTTCTCTTTTTATGAGGCTAATCTTGAAGCGATAGGAAAAACGAATAACTTCTTTGTAAAGATAGATCAGGCCCTTTTCGAAGCCGGCGCCTCGGGACGCGATCCAAAAGTGGATATTCTTGCGGCACGCAGAAAAACCGCAGAGGGCAATAGCCCGATTGAGGCCGCTATCGCCTGTAGTTGCGGCGATGACGGATTTTATAAATTTACGCGCATCAGCTACAAGCGCGGGCAATCCAGCGATATGGAGCAACCGCCGCATAAACACGCGATAAAATTTCTGGTTTATGAAGCCATGAAACGCTCTGCCGACAGAGGACTGGTTCTGGATGTCGACGGCACAACCGAGGGCGGCGAAACGCTGTACTCCCGTTTCGGCGTTTTTGAAGAAACATATCGAAACGAGTACAGCCGCAAAACATCAGCGACCTTGCTTAAAGGAAAAATCATCCCGCTACTGCAAAAAATCCTCTAGTCGATCAGTCCCTTTTTGCGCATGACATAGGCGAGCTTTTTCATCGCCTCGCGTTGCAGGATCGGTTGCGGCGTGGTTTTCGGCCCCTGTATCGACGCTTCGGTCATCGTCGCCACATCCATGGCCACGATCTTTGCATACGGCCCGATGGCATAGACCTCAAAGATGATCTCGCGATTTTTTAAAGGTTCTTCAGTCATTTGTAGGATATAATATCGTCTGAACGGAATTTTCCAAGGACTTTGAAACCATGGCCGACCGCGCCCCTTTCGACTGGCAAGACCCCCTCCTCCTCGAAGATTTATTGAGCGACGAAGAACGCGCCGTGCGCGATACGGCTCGCGATTTCGCGCAAAGCCGCCTGCTTCCGGGTATCATCGAGGCAAACCGCCATGAAAAATTCGATCCCGCCATCATGCGGGAAATGGGCGGGCTCGGGCTGCTCGGTGCAACGCTGAATGGTTACGGCTGCGCTGGCGTCAGCTATGTCGCTTATGGGCTCATCGCGCGGGAAATGGAGCGCGTGGATTCCGGCTACCGCTCTGCGCTGTCCGTGCAATCCTCACTGGTCATGTACCCGATCCATACGTTTGGGTCAGAAGAGCAAAAAGCAAAATACCTGCCGGATCTGGCGCTTGGCAAAAAAATTGGATGTTTTGGATTGACCGAACCTGATGGCGGAAGCGACCCGTCCGCGATGCGCACGAACGCAAAAAAGGTTCAAGGCGGGTTCATCTTGAACGGCGCGAAGCAATGGATCACGAATTCTCCTATTGCGGATGTCATGGTCGTCTGGGCGCGCGGTCATGAAGGCGAAATCAACGGATTCATCCTCGATCGCGGCATGCAAGGCCTAGAAACGCCGAAAATAGAGGGTAAATTCTCGCTTCGCGCCTCGATAACCGGCGGAATCATGATGAATGACGTGTTTGTGCCCGATGAAAACAAGTTTCCGATGTCGAAATCGCTCAAATCACCCATGATGTGCTTGAACAATGCACGGTACGGCATCAGCTGGGGCGCGATGGGCGCGGCGGAAGATTGCTGGCACCGCGCACGCGAGTATGTGATGGAACGGGTCATCTTCGGCAAGCCGTTGGCGGCGCAGCAACTCATCCAGAAAAAACTTGCGGACATGCAAACCGAAATCACGCTGGGGCTTCACAGCGCCTATCGTCTAGGACGATTGAAGGACGAAGACCGCGCCGCCCCGGAAAGCATTTCCATGATGAAGCGGAACAATTGCGGCAAGGCGCTCGCCATCGCCCGTGAAGCGCGAGATATGCTCGGCGGCAACGGCATCGCCGATGAATATCACATCATCCGTCATGCGATGAATCTGGAAGCCGTGAACACCTATGAGGGCACGCACGATATCCACGCGCTAATCCTCGGAAAGGCGCAAACGGGTTATTCAGCGTTTTAATCCGCCGGACTGGACGGGCCTTTCTTGAAAAACGCCAGCGCTTCGACACTCAAAACCGCCAGCATGATCAAGGTGCATCCAAGGATTTTCTGACCCGTGAATGTCTCACCGAGCAAAATCATTCCCGCCAGCGCGGCAAACAAAGCTTCCCCCGCCATGATAATGGCCGCATCGGACGGCGGCGTGTATTGCTGGGCCACAGCCTGCAACGTATAGGCAACACCGCCTGAAATAATTCCCGCATAGGTGATCGGCATCCAGTTGTTCTGGATCGCATCCCATGACACGGATTCGAATGCAAATGCACCGATCCCGAAAATCAATGTACAGATGAAATATTGCAAACTCACAAGGAAAATCGGCCGCGGCTCGGACGCCAAAAACCATCCTGTTAGAGCGACATGAAAGCCAAAGCTCACCGAACAGGCGAGAATCATCAGATCGCCTTTGCCAAGCGCCGTAAATGACCCACCGTTGAGAAAATACATGCCCGCAATCATCAGCGCACAAGCAGGCCAGACCATCTTGCTCGGCGCATGACGAAACAACATCCACGAAATAAATGGCGTGAAAATAACATAAAGGCCGGTAATAAATCCGGCATTCGTGACGCTCGTATGCCCCACGCCGACCTGCTGCAAATACACGCCGCATAAAAATGCGATGCAGACAGGAATGAATTTGACCAACATGGACCGCGTCACAGGCGCACGTTTTAAATCACGCAAGAGAAACGGAAGAACGACAAGAAGCGAAAGAAAAAATCGCGACGCGATGAATGTGAGAGGCCCAAGCCCTTCCATACCGCTTTTTTGCGCGACAAACGCCGTGCCCCATACAGCGGCCACGAACAGAATGATCAGATCGGCGCGTAAACGGGTCAACGATTATTCTTCGTCGTCGAGCGAAGCAAGACCTGTAAATTGGGATTGCGAAGACCAGAAGCGTTCGAACATCTTCATCGTCTTGATGGATTCGAGCATGCGCTCGTCCGACAGCTCGGTGCCTTTGATCTTTTCTTCATGCTTGGCAAACATATCGGCCAGCAATTTGTACGTTTCCTTGCCCTTCGCGGACAGCTTCACGCGGATGGAGCGCTTGTCGTGCACGGAGCGCTCTTGCTCGATATAGCCGTTTTCGCCCATTTTCTTGACGTTGTACGAGACGTTTGAACCGAGGTAATAACCGCGCAGGGTCAATTCGCCCACGGTCATTTCGTCGTGGCCGATGTTGTACAGGATCATTGCCTGAACGTTGTTGATGTCCTGAATGCCCTTGCGGTCCAGTTCCACCTTCACCACGTCCAAGAAGTAGCGGTGCAGGCGTTCAATCAGTTGAATGGCTTCGAAATACGGTGTGGACACGAGAATCTCCGGTTATGACAAAAAAGAAAATGGCGAAAGCCAATCCATAGAATACGTTTTAAATCTTAACCAATCCTTGTACCAGCCGCAAGCGGTGGATTCCCGGCCTAAACTGTTTACTTTTGGCGCGAATGGGCATACGAGATAATCAAAGAACAAGGGGGAGCCACGTGAGCGATTCCAATACGATTAAAAATCTGAGAAATTCCCTGCCCGATGCCGCGTCCGAGCACAGCTCCCACGCCGACCTTATCAAGACCCACGCAATGTCATCCGACCGTTTTCCGCACGTCCGGATGCGCCGCCTGCGCCGCACTGAAAGCATGCGTGACATGGTGCGCGAAAATTACCTGCATGCGCACGACATGATCGTGCCGCTCTTCGTAGAAGAAAACATCACCGAACGCCAGCCGCTTTCTTCCATGCCCGGCGTGTTCCGCGAAACCGAAAAGTCGCTCGAAGCGAAAGTCAAAGACATCGCGGCCAGCGGCGTGCGCGGCGTCATGCTGTTCGGCGTCTCGCATAACAAAGATCACACGGGCTCTGATTCCATCGACCCGAACGGCCTTCTGGCCCGCATGATCAACCGCGCGAAAAACGCAGCGCCTGAACTTTCCGTGATCGCCGATGTCTGCTTTTGCGAATACACCGATCACGGCCATTGCGGCCCACTTTGCGCCAAGGGCGATGTCGACAACGACCGCACGATCGAAAACATCGCCATGCAGTCCGTTGTCTGTTGCGAAGCTGGCGCGGACATGATCGCCCCTTCAGGCATGATGGACGGGCAAGTCTCCGCCATTCGCCACGCGCTCGATGTGACCGGATTTTCGGATATTCCGATCATGGCGTATGCCGCCAAATTCGCCTCTTGTTTCTACGGGCCGTTCCGCGATGCCGCCGGTTGTGCGCTGGGCCAGATGCCTAACGTCCGCAAAGACCGAAAATCCTATCAGATGGACCCAGCCAATGTGCGCGAAGCTCTGCGCGATGCAATGCTCGATGAACGCGAAGGCGCGGACATGCTCATGGTCAAACCGGGTATGGCCTACCTTGACGTCCTTGCAAAGCTCCGCCAGCAAAGCCAGCTTCCCCTCGCCGTCTATCAGGTCAGCGGCGAGTATGCGATGCTCAAATTTGCGGCACAGGCGGGCGCTCTCAACTATCAGGATGCCATGATGGAATCGCTTCTGGCCTTCAAACGCGCGGGCGCAGACATGATCCTGACGTATGCAGGCGCCGAAGCCGCGCGATTTTTGAAAGACGGAACGCCTTTCTAATTCGCATAATGAGGCGTTTTTCGATTCGCCCCCATTATTGAACCTCTGTTCAGCGTCAAACGCTTGATCCTTCTTCAAAAACCAGCGACAATAACCCGTCTCGGTAACACTCCGTTTACCAGTTTCTAGTATATTAGAGTCTCTTGTTTTTCTTAGGGGAAATCTCACAGCATGAAGTTCGCGGGTTTAGCGCTTGTTCTTGTTTGTACGTTCGGCGGCCTCATGGTCGCAGCCGGCGTCGAAAAAGCTATGCACCTCATCACCGGTGCTATTCTTCCTGCCCTCCCAGGGGAATTCATCATCATCTTCGGATGCGCCTGTTGCGCATTTCTGGTTGCAAACTCTCCTTCTGCTATCAAGCATACCATGAGTTATTTCAAAGCTCTGAAAAAAGGCGGCGCCTACACGAAGGAAGACTACATCGAACTGCTCTCGATGCTGTTCACCGTGTTCAAATTGGCGCGGACCAAAGGCTGGCTTGCCATGGAACAGCACATCGAAAATCCTCACGATTCAGCGCTATTCAGCCAATTCCCGACCTTTCATCACAACCATCACGCCACAACATTCCTGTGCGATTACCTGCGCATCATCTCGCTCGGCAATGAAAATCCGCTGACGATCGAAGCACTGATGGATGAAGAGATAGAAACCATCAAAGAACATGAGAGCCATCCGGGCCATGCCGTACAAACAATGGCCGACGGTATTCCAGCTCTTGGTATCGTTGCCGCCGTTCTCGGCGTTATCAAAACCATGTCCTCTATTTCCGAACCGCCGGAAATTCTGGGTAAGATGATCGGCGGCGCGCTTGTGGGAACCTTCCTCGGCGTGTGGCTCGCCTACGGAATGGTGGGACCGATCGCAGGCGCTATGACATCCTATGCCGCCACCGAAGTAATGTACTACCGCGCAATCAAGGTAGGCTTGATCGCCTTCTTGAATGGATGCGCCCCGCAAGTCGCCGTTGAATTCGCCCGAAAATTCCTGCCGCACGATGTGCAGCCGACCTTTATGGAACTGGAAGAAAAACTCAACGCCCTTCCAAGCCCGTCGGCATAAGGAGCGCGCATGGCCAAACCCGGCAAAGGCGACGAACTTCAACCGATTATCGTCAAGAAAATCAAAAAAGGTGGCGGTGGCCATCACGGCGGCGCATGGAAAGTGGCCTATGCCGACTTTGTAACCGCGATGATGGCGTTCTTTCTTTTGCTCTGGCTTTTGAACGTCACATCGGAAGAGCAGAAAAAAGGCATTGCCGATTTCTTCGACCCCAACCCGAAAATCGCCGAAAGCGTCTCAGGCGCGGGCGGCATGCTCGGCGGACTTTCCATCTCCAAGGAAGGCGCGATGGTCACGGATGTCCAGACGATGGCCCCGCAAACGCAAGCGGATGCAGCCCTGCGTCCCGATGTGAGCGATGCGCAATTCAAGGAAGAGCAGAAAAAGCGCGAAGAGCAGAATTTCAAAAAAGCCGAAAACGCCATCAAAGATGCCATCAAGGAAAATCCCGAGCTTAAAGAGCTTGAAAAGAACCTCATGATGGACATGACTCCCGAAGGCCTGCGCATCCAGATCGTCGATTCAGACGGCAAAGCGATGTTCCCTTCGGGAAGCGCGCAGATGTATGAACGCACGCAAAAACTGTTGCAAAAGGTGAGCGAGATCATCAAGAAAATGCCGAACGAGGTTTCCGTTCGCGGCCACACCGACGGCGTGCCTTATTCCAAAGGCAACGGCTATTCGAACTGGGAATTGTCGGCTGACCGCGCCAATGCGTCGCGGCGCGTTCTGGTCGCCTCCGGCTTCCCCGAAGACAAGGTCAACAACGTGGTGGGAAAAGCCGACACAGACCACCTCGTCATCGCAAAGCCGAATGATGAAAAGAACCGCCGGATCAGCATTATCCTTCTGCGCGAGGAACTGGTCACGCAGGTCGGCGC
>QFQB01000062.1 GCA_003241475.1 Micavibrio aeruginosavorus | reverse complement strand
AGTGGATCAGCTAAGACCCGCTCTTTTTTTTTTTTTTTTCAGAGATCATGCTATACTATCGACAATTCCAGGTGCGCCGAAGGTCAGGATCAGTCCGACAATTGCCGAGACAATCAGTTCCATATCAATCCGGCCTCTAAACACGCGCCATCCGACAAAAATGACGTAAATGATGGCTATGAGCCGTACCCAGGTGGACGACAACAGCGTTACCAAAGCGTTCAGGAAATTTGTACCGGAACTAAATAATGCGCCGCCTGATGATGCGAAGGCAGGTTCTGGGCTTAACGCAACCAGAAGCATCGCGCCAAAAATTAGGCAATAGGGTATCGCTGTTCGAGTCATGTTTCCCTCTCGATCCGTCGTTAATAAAATTTTAAAAGTATGAACCTAGCGTGTCAGATTCGTTTTGTTATGTACAGAACAAAATTGTTTGTAAATTTTTTCAAATGTTGACTTTTGCTTTGCAATTCACATTTGCGCCATTTTTACAATTTCGAATCAATCTGCCACCCTAAGTTTTTTTCTATCTTTCCGATGTACTCGATTGTTTCTTTGTACGGCGGTATTCCATTATATTTTGACACAGAACCTGTACCGGCATTATATGCGGCCAGTGCAAGTCTGGTGTCTGAATTGTATTTCTTGAGAAGTGAACTCATCAAATTGGTGCCTGCATCAACATTCGATGCGGCATTAAAGGGATCAATAACCCCATATTCTTTAGCAGTTTCCGGCATAAGCTGCATTAAGCCCATCGCACCTTTGTTGGAAACGGCAAAAACATCGTAATCTGATTCAGTTTGGATCATGGCATGTATAAGATCAGCTGAAACACCGTATTTTTCCGATGCCATTTCTACAATGCTATCTATATCTGCGGGTATATCAGCAGGAATAGATGGAGATACGAATTTTGCGTGTCTTTTAAAAGAGAGCGCGTCAACAGCTGGATAAACGGTCATGGTTCCGTCACGTTTAAATTCCATGACCGTTGCATTTGCAGGCGTTGAGGCTGCAAAGCAGATCGTAATGATTATTGAAAACAGTGAACGCATGAGGCGTCCTTACAATTTATACTTGCAGAGAGTCAATAGGGATTTTATAAAATCCATCGCCTCATTATAAAAATAATATAGGAGTAATGCTTGGTGCGTACCAATTTATGTTTTTTTGTAATTTTATTTGCCTTGTGTACGAGTGTATTCGCAAAACCGGTACACGCCGTATCAGAAGCCGATTGTGCAATCTGGCTATGCCTGCCTGGAGGATTTCCAACGGGATGTTCCGCAGCGTATAGTGCCTTCAAGCATAGAATTAAACACGACAAGCCACCGCTTCCCGAATTATCTTCATGCACGACCGGCCCAGATGGAAAGGGATCGAGCGGACATTATCAAATGGGCTACGAATATTTTGAACCTTGTAAGGAAGGTTATCGTTTAGAGCAGAGTCAAAAAAATGGATTTTTTGTGACAGGCCATTGTGAAAAAATAAAATGTGAACGCTACTGGAATCAATCTTGTGATCGGTATGAAGCCGTTCGTCGTACGAAACCGAGTTACATCAAAATGTGGGTCGATGGAAATTACTTGGGCCAGTTTTTCTATTAGGGCAAAGCCGATCCAATTCAGAAAAATTTTAATTGGTTAAAAATTCGTTGACATAAGCTATGATGCAGTGCATTATAGTGAAACATTCACGAAAATCTGTTTTTATTTCCATCACTTGATGGCCGCACGCCGCAGAGGATTTCCTGCGACGGCTAGTTATTGATTCTTCGGATAGAGGAGGGGCAATGTCATCACTGTTCTTGAAACTTCCACCAAAAATCAATCCCGATGGGCGCAGTGTCCGTATGCTCGTGAATGTCGATCGAGCGGTCTACGAATACGCGCGCATTTATAAGGCTTCAAACGGAACGAAGAAATCTGCCAAAGAGATCATCGAAGGGCTGATTAAAGACATTGTTTCCAAGTATGTGTGGCAATTTTGGTCTGTGCCGGAACCAATCAAAGCTCTTTATGCTGGTTCCTCGCATGAATCCTCATCCGGAGCCGTTGATCCCATGCCTGTGTTTTCTGCTGACGGTTTGGCGGTGGAAATGGTTTTGGACGTAGATAGGGTTGTCTATGAATACCTTCTTTATGCAGACCTTGAGCCAGGATCAATTCGGTTAGACCCAAATACAGAAGTTTCCATGCTTTTATCAGGCGCTATTGCAGAAATAGTGCGGGATCTCTGGCAAATGCCGGATGAGATTGCGCGCCTGTATTCAAATAAGAATGTTTCTAAAGAAAGGGAGGGTGCTTTTTAATCATTGATAGAAGCGATCGAAGGATTCGTAACGCTTCGCAACCAGTATGGTTTGGTCACAAGTGCGTGTATTCCGCACCAAATGAAATCATGAGGAAATCACAAACCTCATGGACAATTTATTTTATGGAGGGATCGAACCATGACTTATCAATTTAATAAAGCACTTGCAGAAATCAGCGAAGACGGATTAAGCGTAACTATGGTTCTTAATATTGACAGGATCATATACGAATTTGCGCGCCATTCTCCCAGACATAACGGATCGAGATTTTATACCGTCACGGAAGAAATTGAATATATTTCCCGGAAGCTATTAGTGCCGAGGATTCGCCAGAAATGGAGAGTGCCAAGAAGAATCCAGACATTATATGAAGTAGCAGCTTTTGCACCTTTGCATGACCCTGATCCTAAGCAGGACATTGTTATGGGCTTTAGTGACTGCGGAACCCGTGTTTGTATGGTTATCGATATTGATAGGATAATCTACGAATATGCACAGTGTCCTAAACGTATTCATCCAGATCTTCAATATATGACGGATATGGAAGTTGAAATGATCGTCAACGGCCTTTCATCACAAATAAAAAGAACTTGGAATGTTCCGGCAGAGATACAGAAATTGTACGAGCAAGAAGAAAAGTCGGGCCGTTCCACTGTCGATGAATATGACGATGGGATTCCCTTCTAAGAAGGTGCTATGGCTTTACTGCGCGGTATAGGTTCGGGGAAGAACCAGTCTAACCCCTTCTTCCTCAGCCTCGTTTGCGTCCATAAAGGCATGGGTAGTATTAAGTATGCTGCGTGCCATATCAAATTCCTGCCATTGGACGGCCTGCGTGTATCGCTGAGCGAAATCCAGCATCCTGATTAGAGGGATCGGATTTGCATTATGCGTCATGGCTTTCAAGGCGCTTAGATAATTGTTCCTGTAAACGATCGGTATGATTATTTTCTGCTCGCCACCGGCTACCAGCTCCGCGTTCATCATGATCCGCGCTGTCCGGCCATTGCCATCAGCAAAGGGATGAATTTCACTGATTAGAAACATCATATAGACAGCTTTATGCAGCGGCGTTTCCAGCCCCTCATAAAAACCGTATCCCTTTTCAAGGGTTCCTAAGACCAGATCCGGTGCAACAAAGACTGTGCTGCCGGCGCGATTGGATTTTACTTTGAATCGTCCAGGCAATTTATCTGGTCTGGATTCCATTATCATGTGATGCCGTTGGCATAGTAATCTGATGAAATGCTCAAAGTTCTGTGGCGGCGTTGATAGCGCCTGCCTGTCGGCAGCGATCCTGTATGTCCCGAGAACGTCGTGAGCATCTTCTGGCCGGTCTTGTGGAATACGACCGTTGAATACAACGTCGATCGCTTCTTCAACTTCAAATTCTGTCCCTTCAATGAAATTGGAAAAATAGGCTTCAAAGAAAGACAGATTGGCGTTTTCCTGCGGCGAGGGGGCTTTGGCTGGTCGATAGGAAGGGGCTGTGTTTCGCAGCTCTGTGAACAGCGTTTCAAACAGGGTAATCCGATCAGGGTCATAGGGTTTACCCGCGACGCGCGCCGAAGCAATGGGGCTTACCACGTTTCCGTCGCGTGTTCCCAACAGGCGGCCAATCAATTCATCCAGCTTTTTATATTCTTCCTGCAGGCCGAGCTTTTTAGAGATTGCCTTAGCATCGTCGCGGATCTGGTTCGCTGCTGTGTCACCACCATTCCGGATAATCGCGTCTAACCGTTCTTCGAGTTGAGCCTTCGCCAACGTCCGCGGGACAGATCCATCCCTTGATCGGGAGGGCTGCATATTCTCTAAGAAGGCGCGCGCCGTGGACGACAATCTGGCGCCGCCCGCGAAAGGAAGATCACTTTCCAATGCTGCTGGCCCTTTGCGCGGCCTGAAAGTCAGACCGGGCAATTTAATGGGGCGCTTCTTTTTGGAGATAATAAAGACCGATCCATCAGCAGCGGGTTTGTTCTCCAGTGCTGTGCGGTCGGCGATCAGGGCATCGGGATAATAACCTTTGACGATGTAATACCAATTCCGCCGCACGATCGCTTCCGGCGTATCAGACAGATTTTTGGTATAAAGTCTGGAGCCAAGCTTGCGCAGCATCCCCGCAGCCACGGCCAGAGTAACGACCTGCGAAGTGGCAGACGTTGATACAAAGGCTTCCGGCATGGTTTCGATAGGAAAGTGGGGCATATCTCGATCCTCTTAAGTCATTATACTAAATTTTTGGGGTTTTAGCTCTAAGAAACTGCAATTTTCGAGGAATAGAAGAAATTTATAGGATTTAAGGAATTAGACTGTCTAATTTATGGGAGTTAAGCATCTGAAACTCTAAATAAATGAGGATCAGGCTAAAAATAGTTAATTGGTCAATATTATGTTAATCAATACTGCCTATTCTAGGCAGTATGAACTATCTGTATACAGATACGATTTATGGTAAGCCAACGGAAGACGACATTCGCACTGAGAAGGCGGACGCGGTGATCAAGGCCGACGCCGGCTATGATCCTGAAACAACGATCAAGATTCCAATGACACAGGAACTGCGGAATTACGTCGATATATACCGTCTCAAAACGGCGATAAGTGAAATCGAGGCTGGCAATCAGCAGAGATTGAAATTTCTGGAAGAAGAGAAAGAAGTTAAGGCAGAGCGTCAGCGCGAAGCGTTGAGTGACGCAAGCGAAGCCATTGCGCAGCAGGATAGGGAAGTGTGGCTGCGGGAAGATCATTAATTTTGCTGGATATCGCTTAACCGGCCGCCAGATGGAGCATGTTGGCAAATACTATAATGATAATAAGGAACGGATTCATCAGCAGTGGTTGGATGAAGGTTATGATACGGCAACGATTGCTCGTTGGGATCGATATATCGTGATGTCCGCTAACGGTGGGCCAAAGACCGAAGCAGAAAAAATAGAGTATGATAATACCGCCCGTGAAAGTGGCCTTCAACAAAAGTTTGGTGAGATCATTGAGACTAGTGGGCTGGAGGCGCAGACCGCGCCGCAATCAAATAGCCCTGCAGTTGATAAACCAGCAATAAATCATACTGCCGAAATGGGTATGTCTTTTTAATAGCTGCTACGTTTAACAATGACGGCCTTATCGGGTAACAGTCGATAAGTCAGTTTCATACTTTCCTCGTATGGCATCATTGGGCTATCAACAATCATTTTCAAGGCCTTTAGCCATCTGTCTGCTTGTTCTTCTGTAACACCTTCACTTATCCATTTTGCTCTTTGTGCAGCAGGGTCTTTTAATGCGATGCCTGCGACTTTCTTATGTTCTGCAGCGGTCATGGTATGCCCTGCAAATTCATGTAGGGTGGATACTGTAACTTCATCTTTCCCTGGGCCTTGATCCAAACGTGTTTTGGCAATTACACAGGCTTCTGCCTCTCTGCTTTCTACGATGTATCCAATCCCACCTGTAATATAGCCGCCATTGGCGTATTTACTTGTAACAGAGGTTTTAAAATCTCCTTTAGGTGTACCTCTAATAAATTGCTCTAAAAAACTCTGATGATTTTCTTTGAAAAGTGCTTGTAACTTTTCTTTTGGCATACAGCCCATAGGAATATCGGCCGCGTGCGCACCTTGTGAAACGAGGAGTATATCTGTTAATGCAAATAACAATGCAGGACTAAATTTCTTCATGGCAATCTCCCTTTCGTTAGAAACGGTAACGGCCATCAGATTTCTCTGATGACCGGGGAGTTAGTAACCGTCCTGAGAACGGCGCAGCTTATTTGCTTGCGCTATTGTATTCGCTGCCTCCCCGACCAGAGATCGAGAAAGCAACATCATTGGTGACGGCCAGATGTTACCTTGGCCGCTCAGGAAAAGGGGTTACTACGCCCCAGATCAGCTTTTACACTGATCCGGTGGCAGAATATCTGTTTTAGATGTGGTTAGCAAACGAGATTTGAAGAATTGCCAAGCGCAACATAACCTTGCGTATTAAGCAATATGGAGAGCTGATGATAAAAAGCGTCAGTTGCTTTGGTCAGCGAACGCAGCTTTTCTTATTTTGGCCGATTCCATAAACGAACATAAATATTTATCCATGCTCGGATCATCCCATTTATAAGCCGAGGATTTCCACGGAGTGATAGAGGATTCAAATTCAGGATTTTCCATGAGGACGTTGAAAGTGTAGATACGATCGACCACCTGTTTCATCAACTTCTTCATTTCTTCATCATTAAAGCGCGACACTTCATTCCACGGTATCTCCTTACCATTACCGTCAATGACCTTTACATCAGAGAAGTCACCCGTTTTTGTCGTGGGGGCTGTGCCTGCATGGAGTTCTTCAAGGTAGGTATTACGCACGCACAGAAGGGCGGATAATTTTGCATACTTAGAAAAGAGAATATCTAACATGGTCGTATTTCCTGATAAAGATAGAGAATGCTCCCTATCTTTATAGGAAAGCTAACGCGGATTTACCATTGGAAATATTGATTTCCTGATGGATTCATAATTATCTTCAATCGTGTTGGTGGCCGGCAGTCTGATAATGGGCGATTTTAAGCCATCCACCATTATATCCTGATATGCGTGATGGGTTTTCGCTATAAAGTTGAAATAAGATTCATTGTATATATCACTGCGATTTGTCAGACGCTGTTTCATTAACTCAACATCGCCCTGGAAATAGATGATAATGTCCGGATCGGGTAGGGATGAGAGTATTCCTTCCAACAATATTTCATGATCTATGCCTGTATTACCTTCCGCCAGAATGATGCTCTGATGTGCCGTGATGCTGTGCTTATAGCGATCCATGATAACAATAGGCTTTTGCGAATGGCGCGCTGTTTCCATTTTGAAGGCGGCATTTGTTGCAAACAGGAATGTTTGAGATAACGGCGTTGGCGCTGTTTTGCTTAAACGAAACTCTGGATCTGTTCGCGCCAGATCACGCATATAGTCGTTGATGAAACCTTGCGGAAATTCGTCAATGATCTCCACCGTATCAGGGTGTTCATGGGCGAACTTCCGCGATACGGTGGTTTTTCCTGTGCCGGCGATCCCTTCAAAGGCGACGACGAGTGCCATGGCATCATCCTAAATTTGCGGATGGTAGGGTAGCGCGCAGTCTGTTTGTATGAATAACCTCTTTGAAGGAATGTGATACGCGGATTAGATCGTTGGCAATCAGGCCTTCAGACTGGTTCTTCAGATCCGTCGATACGTTGGCGGAATGTGACCTGTGATAGGCGGTCAATTCGTTCGACGGATGATTGTTCCAGATGAATGTGCCGTCTTCCGTCACCTGTCCCAATTCGGCATTGTCCTGCCCGATCACATCAGAGGACATATAGCACAGACCCTTACCTTTTGCGGTTGGCGGGAAAACAATCAGCCTGTGGCCGCCTTCGGGGGAGTGATAGTTTTGCTCCTGAATGGGCTTATAACCCAAGGTCTGGATTTGCTCTTGCGTTAGGAAAGTGTAGGGAACCCGCACTGTCAGGTTTGGGTAATCTGCGCCTTTCTTATTCAGGAACTCAAACAGACCATCGCGCGCTTTTACCCATTGATAGGCGTCAACAAGCAATTCCTGATGCTGGTAGGCGTTTCCATCCAGAGAAGCGCGGTGGAAGTTGATAATCGACACGCCTTTTTCTGCGAAGAACGGAATAACGTCGTTCAATCGACCGATATTGTTTGTGGTGACAGTGTAGTTGATACTAACCGGAATACCCGCCTGCCTGTATAGATCGATTGTTTCCACGATCTTGTCAAACGTCCGCCTTCCGCGAGTCAGGTTGTTTGTATCGGCATCGACACCATCAATGCTGATAGAAACATGGTCAAAAATGCCGGATTTCAGCTTGTCCAGGTTCAGGTGATGCAGGCCGATCCCGTTTGTTGTCATGCGCCGCTCGATGATCGGCAGATCTGCAATTTCATTGCAGATATCCGTGATATTCGGGTGTAGGGTCGGTTCACCACCCAACAAGGTCATACGATCCAGCCCGCCACCTTCTTTGCAGAAGAATTCAGCCATTTTAAGGAAATAGGCCGGATTCATCAGCTCGCTTTCATCTTTGGCTTTGGCAAGGAAATTGAACATATAGCAGTAGCCGCAGCGCAGATCGCAGGCGAGGGTGATATAAGGGTTCAATTCGCCGACGCGGGTTATGCCTTGGTCTTTGAATTGTGAAAAGTCAAACGTATACATAGCAAACTCCTATTGGGTTACTTTCAAAAGGCTCAAAATTTTAGAAACGTGGTTTAAGGCGCGGTTTTAGCCGAGGCAGAATTTCTGCACATAGAAGTCAACCTTCGCCTTGTCGCCCAGGATCATCTTTTCTGGGAGATCCGTAGGCTTGAAAAACTCCACATCCAACCCTTCCGCAATCGCGTCAGGTGTTTTGGGCGGCAGTGTGGTTTCACTGATGCTCGATACGAATACCGCCAGCAGGAAGTGCAGTTTTTCATTTTCGGGGGAGATAAATTCTTTCTTCTCCAACAGCATGAGGCGCGTGTTTTGTGCCTTCACACCGATCTCTTCAAATATTTCGCGTTCATAGGCTTCTTGGAAATCCTCGCCTGTTTCGACGGTTCCACCGGGCAATGACCAGCCGGCGTGCATACCGCTGCGCTTGGTCAGTACGATCCGATTATCCGGCGTTTCCAATATGCCGATCGCGCCGCCTTCGGCATTGCGGGAAAGGTGCTTTTCCTTCTGCAGCCGGAAGTCTTCGGATGATACAGGCTGTACGGCTTCTGTGATCGTCGCTCCTGGGAATTTCGCTGTCAGGCTTTCCGAAGCAGCTAATTGTGTTTGTAGATCATTGCTCATTTACGCTCTCTCTTTCATAATTTCGGGCAGCATTCGCATATCTCTGAAAATAACTTCGGCGCCTGCGTCTTTTAAAAGGCGCGTATGATCCGGCGTGCAATGGGTTCCGCCGATAAAACCAAATACGCGCATTCCTGCTGCTTTGGCCGCCTTTACACCCTCTGGCGCATCTTCGATCACCAGACAATCTCTAGTGTCGTAGCCCATGTTTGCAGCGGCGTGCAGGAACACATCGGGGTGGGGCTTGCCCTTCGCCACCAGTTCCGATGAATAGATATGAGGGGCAAATTTGTGGTACAGGCCGGTATGCGTGAGCATGAGCTTTAAAGCGGCCATATCCGAGCCAGACGCGATACCGCGGGGTATATGGGCCAGTTCCTCGATGGCGTCGGTTAGCCCGGGCATGGCCTGCAGCTTGGATTTGAATTCAATCTCTTTCCGCGTCGCCAGTATGTCATTAAAATTGGCGGGTACAGTGATGCCGGTTTCCGCCATCAAGGTTTTTGACACTTCCTTTTGGGGAACACCTGAAAACCGTATAACCAAATCTGATGCCCGAACGGACATACCGAGCGCCTGATATGCTTCGGCCTCGATTTCGGTATGAAGGGCCATAGAGTTCAATACGACCCCATCGCAATCGAAAATTAGATTTTTCATTGTCGCACAGCCTTAATATATATTCTCATAATTAGGTCTATTTGCAAACTCGCAACTATGGCGAGATAGCGAGTATTAGCGATAAACAAAAAATTGGGTGATGGGTCATTTATTGCCTAGACAGTGAATTTTTTTTAAATAATCACTTTGTGCCAATCTTTTTTGAAAAGATTATTCGTTTATTTTCATTCTTCTCTGAATTCTTTGGCGGGCAATATCTTCAACGCCTTCAAAAAACTCGATCACTGGAATATCAAGAATGAGAGAATATTCATACAGGCGTGCGGCGCTGACACGGTTTTTACCGTTTTCCTGTTTCTGGACTTGCTGATAGGTAAGGTCAACGCCCTCTCCTAATTTTTCCTGTGATAAGCCTCTCTCGGCGCGTTTTGTCCGGAGATTTCTACCGACTATTACATCTAGGTCGCTAACGAATTTCTTTTTGGGATTTTTCACCGATAAAGTCATGCCCGGAAGTTAAGCGCTGCCGTTTGGTTAGGCTTGTTCTTCCGGGCATGGATGGGAGAGAAAGTACACACTCCTCAGCTCCCATTATTTGCGGGCCGTTTGTCCTTCATCAGAAAATCCCATGATGGATTTCCTGCGGCCTTCAGTTCGATGCAAACCTTGTCCATTGAACCGATTAGATCATCAATGGCTTTTCGTGCACCCTCGGCTTGTTGCATCGAATGTTCCAGAAGTTCAATAATTGCAGCATCTTTATCTGTTTGCTGCACTTTTACTGCATGTTCGATTTCTTTTTCTATTTTCTGCTGGTTGCTCATGTGCGGTATCATGAGTTCATCCAATGCACGCAATCAAGAGAAAAACAGGAAGCTGACCTGACTATTTACTTTACAGGTATTTTCTTCATGAAGAATCACTGTCCTATCAATTTTTTGCCAGTTTCCCTCTCGCTTTGAATTTCATTTTTCACTGCGCGAACGAATTTATAAACACTCTCTAAAATTTGTAGATTATGTATGGTTGCAAGGTCCTCCATTATAGCCAAAACAATTTTTGGGTATTCTCTATGTCGCTTGTTCATATCCAGACCTATAAGATAATCTGCCGACACATTGAGAGTTTCGCATATCTTAAAAAGTTCGTATGCGCGTAGCCGATCAACGCCACCCTCAATCTTATGAATTTTGGAGCTTTTGATACCGGAATTGGCCGCAAGTTTTTTTTGCTTCCAATCCAATTCATCTCTTTCATCTTTCATGCGGGCAGCAACAGCCCTGTAAAAGATTTGTTCTTCAGCCGGTATCATCTTTTACCCCCGATCAGTAGGGCGGGAGCAAAAGATAATACAGCACTTTTATTTGGCGTTGCCAGGGGCCACGCTTGAAAATTCGGTTTCATATTTTTCCCACACACACAAAATGCTTAAATCAAGTTCCATGTCCTTCCCCAAGGACATACTTCCCACGGTGTATCGGGCGTAGCTTATGCTACGGCCCGATACACGCTCACTGTGGGGAGTGATGGACGATATGCGTTGGCATCAAGCCGGCGCATATATTCTTTTGTCAGGTCGCGGCTATCAGCGCGCGCCATGTTCATCAATTTTAGTACGTCAGAGATTTCGCGACGCTTCAAGGTTAAATGCCATGAGGCATAGACACGGCGAGGGCAGGAGCTACCATCATACGGTTTAGCCTGCAAAATGCGATATTCACGGATTAGCTTCTTGACGCTTTGGCGATATTCATGGGCTAGGTTATTCAGCTCAATGATATCCAGGGCAGAGATTTCGCGGTTCTCAAGATCCGATACATGATCGGCAATGCTTTGAGCAAAGCCAGGACCGTAACGCTCGGCCAGAATTTCGATGGTAGCAATGTTACTCATAGTTATTCCCCAACACACACATTAACTAATTTCCAATTTGTAGCTTGCATTAAGTCCCCACTCAGCTAATATACAAATTGCAACGTGATTGTACTTTATGCAATTGCCAAACTTATGTCAATGTATTTTGTGCAATTTAGTTGCATTTTGTTCAATATGTGATAAACTTATCGAATTCTGATATTAAACTTATGGAAAAACCAAGATGTTAGCCTCTCCTAATCAAATTAAAGCAGGTCGTGCGCTCATAAGTTGGAGTGCGGATGATCTGGCGAAGCGTGTTGGTGTCCAGAAAACGATGATTTCTGCGATTGAAACGGGTCGTTCTAACGGATCTATCGA
>QFQB01000174.1 GCA_003241475.1 Micavibrio aeruginosavorus | reverse complement strand
GTGCATCATGTCGATTCCGGCTATCACACGGTCGGCATGTGTTCGGTTGAATCGGCAGCGGAAACGGCGGAACTGCTTCAATCGCTTGCGCCCAAAGATACGGACAAAGCCGCGTAGGCTTTCTACGCGCCGCAAAGCCTTCGTTCGTATTTCAGGCTTCCTTCATAGGCGTTTTTATAATTCTGCCGCACGACGCGCGGATTGTTCAGCCATCCGTTGACCATCAATCCGCGTTCTTTCATGTCTTGGCATTCCTGCCAGAAATCGACGACGCGCTCGCGGATGGCGTGCGGCTGGTCGCCATCATCCCATGCCATGCGAAAAGCGTCGCGCAAAGGATCGTAGATGCTCTGATCGGCTTGCGGAAGCGGCACGGCGGGACTGATCATGTTTATGATGCGGTTTTCCGCGTGACGCTTGATGAAGAGGTAATATGCGCCGAGTTTGACGCTTTGGCCGAGTTTTGAAACGGCTTCGGGATCGATCACGACAGGCGCGGTTTGTATTCCTTGCGTCGCTGCGAGAGGGAGATAGCCGCAATTCTGTCCTTTCTGGTCCCAGAAAAACAGGCCGCGTTCTTTCAAGGAGCGGTAGGTTTGCAAGATATCTTGTTTGCGCGCGGGGCAAGTGATTCCGGGGTTGATTTCTATGCGCGCGTCTTCGGCATAGCGTGTAGCGATCGGCTGTAGCACGTCGGGGTCGTTCTTCGGAGTCTTCACCGCGCGGTCGTTGATGCGAAGCGAGCAGGCGGCAGGATTGATGAAAACCAATGCGCCGCGTTCCCATGTTTTGGTGAACTCGCCTTTTTGCGGCATGGGCAGGAGCATTTCGCCAAAGAAGTCTTCAACCGCATAGGCGGTTGCCGCATTGAAGGCTTTGGAAATAGAGCGAAACAGGGTCATAACACATCCGGCTTTTTGCAAGGGCCGCACCCTATAGAATTCTATATTTATGTCAATATAATAATATCTATGAAATCAGATGCTTCTGGTGCAAAATCCCGCCATGTCAGGCAATCGTTTCGGAACTTTGTTTCAGTATCAGTCCTTTGGCGAAAGCCATGGTCCGGCCATCGGCTGCGTCGTGGACGGCGTGCCGCCGCGCATCGATCTAACCGAGGCCGATATCCAGAAATATCTAGACCGCCGCAAGCCGGGGCAGAATAAATTCGCCACGCAGCGTCAGGAGCCGGACGAGGTGAAAATCCTTTCAGGCGTGTTCGAGGGCAAGACCACGGGAACGCCCATCGGCTTGCTCATTGAAAATGTCGATCAGCGTTCCAAGGATTACGGCGATATCGCCTCCAAATACCGGCCCGGCCATGCCGATTTCACCTATGACGCAAAGTACGGAATTCGCGATTATCGCGGCGGCGGCAGGTCAAGTGCCCGCGAAACGGCCATGCGCGTGGCGGCGGGCGCTGTGGCCCGAAAAATCCTGATGCATGCCTTGGGCGACAAAGTCTCCATTCGCGGCGCTGTGGTGCAGATCGGTCCGCACAAGATCAACCGCGCCCACTGGGATTGGGATCAGGTAGACCAAAACCCGTTCTGGACGCCCGATGCCGCTTCGGTTCCGCTGTTCGAACAATTCCTCGATGAAAAGCGCAAAAGCGGTTCAAGCGCGGGCGCGATTGTGGAAGTCGTTGCAAGCGGCATTCCGGCGGGGCTTGGCGCGCCGGTGTACGACAAGCTGGATGCGGACCTCGCCAAAGCGATGATGTCCATTAACGCGACCAAGGCCGTCGAAATCGGCGCAGGCTTTGAGGCGGCGGAGCTGGGCGGCGAAGAAAACGCCGATCAAATCCGCATGGGCGCCGATGGCAAGCCCGTATTCTTGTCCAACAATGCGGGCGGCATTCTGGGCGGCATCTCAAGCGGGCAGGATATTGTCGTGCGCGTGGCCTTCAAGCCGACCAGCTCTATTTTAACGCCGGTGCAAACCATTGACGCGAGCGGCCATGAAACCGACATCATGACCAAAGGCCGCCATGATCCGTGCGTCGGTCTTCGCGGCACGCCGGTGTGTGAAGCGATGATGGCCTGCGTGCT
>QFQB01000061.1 GCA_003241475.1 Micavibrio aeruginosavorus | reverse complement strand
GAAACATATGCTCTCTCGCTCCCTTTGTCGTCCAACCATCGGCTGGAACAGCCAGAACAGCCGGTCCCAAAAACGCCTTGGCGATGATTGATGAAAAGACGCTAACATGCGGGTTTAGGGCGGGCAATACGCTAAAGAACTTATAAACAACAATTTGCTAATGCGCTGTTTTAAATAAATTTTACCCCTATGCCGCTGTGTGCATAAGTGCGTTCGGGATTGGCTTTATTGAACCGGATGTGAACATCGCTTTTCACGCATTTGATTTCATTGAAAACTTTACGCAACGCTCGCTTATTCGTTGAAGAAAGCGAAGATTTTTTCCGCCTGCGCGCGGCTAATGCCTTCCACCTTCAAAAGGTCCTCAACCCCCGCCGACTTGATTGCCTTGGCCGATCCAAAATGATGGAGCAACGCTTTTTTACGCGCCGCGCCGATGCCTGCAATTTCATCGAGCGGATTTTTGCCGATCTCCATGGAACGGCGTTTGCGGTGCGCGCCTATGGCAAATCTATGCGCCTCGTCCCGCAATCTTTGCAGATAGTGAAGCACAGCATCGTTGACGGGCAACTGGAACGGCTCGCGGCCTTCCATAAAAAACTGCTCACGTCCCGCATTTCTGTCCGGCCCCTTGGCGATAGAAACAACCGTCATATCTTCCCACACGCCGAGTTCGGTCAAAACCTCCCTCACCGCGTTGAATTGCCCAAGCCCCCCGTCGATCAACAGAAGGTCCGGCCAGTCATCGGACTCCTTGTCCACCTCTTCCTTGATGGCGCGGCCGAAACGGCGGGTCATCACCTCGCGCATCATGCCGTAATCGTCGCCCTTGTCCGCAATGCGGATGTTGAATTTGCGATACGCCCCTTTGCGAAAACCTTCCGCCCCCGCCACGACCATGCCGCCCACCATGTTGGTGCCGGAGATATGGGAGTTGTCGTAAATCTCGATCCGTTCGGGCGCCCCCTCCATGGAAAAGAGCTTTGCCACACCTTCGAGTAGCTCGCTCTCGCCCTTGCGCTCGAGCAAGTGCCGCTCCAGCGCGCCCTTGGCATTCTGCTCGACAAAATCCAGCAAACGGCGGCGGGCCCCGCGCACCGGCATGCTGATCGAAACCTTGCGGCCGGATTTTTCGCGCGCCGCCAGCGCTTCTTCGATCAACGCCCGTTCCGCCGGCATTTGCCCGACGATGATTTCCGGCGGAATGGGCTTGCCTTCGTAAAACTGCGCCAGAAAATTCGCCATGATGGTCGCGGGCGAGACTTCGGAATCATGGCGCGGAAAATAGGCGCGGTTGCCGAAATTCTGCCCGCCGCGAAAAAAGAACGCCTGAATGCAGGTCTTGCCCTCGCGCTGGTAAAACGCGATGACATCGATATCCTTCAGACCTTCGATGTTAATGTCCTGATGCGCCTGCACGGACGACAGCGCGTGGATTTTGTCGCGGTATTCGGCCGCAAGCTCGTAATCCATAGACTCGCTCGCCTCTTCCATGCGCGCGCGGAAATCATCCTGCAGCGCGCGGCTTTTGCCCGTCAAAAAGGCGCGCGCCTGCTCAACGCTTTGCGCATATTCCTGCACGGATATCCGCCCGACGCACGGGGCCGTGCAGCGCTTGATATGATATTGCAGGCACGGACGCTTGCGTGCGGCAAAATAAGAATCCGTGCAATTGCGCAATTTGAAAATCCGCTGCAGCAGATCGATCGTCTGGTTGACCGCGCCCGCGCTGGCGAACGGGCCGAAATACTCCCCGCCCGGCTTGCGCGCGCCGCGATGTTTTTTTACTTGCGGGAAATCATGATCGGATGTCAGCAAGATGTACGGAAAGCTCTTGTCGTCGCGGAGCAGAATATTGAACCGCGGCTGCAGCTTTTTAATCAGGTTGGATTCAAGAAGAAGCGCCTCCACTTCCGAATTGGTCGTGATGAACTCCATCGAGGCCGTTTCGGATACCATGCGCTTGAGGCGGTTGGGCAGTTTTTGTACATGGGAATATGTGACCACCCGCTTTTTGAGCGCGCGCGCCTTGCCGACGTAAAGGACATCGCCCTTTTCATTCAGCATGCGGTAAACCCCCGGCTTTTCCGGCAAGGTCTTGACGTAGTCTCGGATCAGCGTAGCACCACGTTCCAACGAATTGGGGAAGGAATTTGAACCCATTACAAATATTTAGGGCAGGAAAGCCGTTATAGCAACTCGTCTTAGACGTTTTGATACGGTTTTACCTTTGCGGATATTTTTCCATGCAGGTATGGCAACCGTTAGCCCCCACTCTCAACCATGTAATATTTACAAAAAAGTGCCCCCGAAGGGGCGCTTTTCTAATGAGACTTATTCCTGCGTCTTCATAGATTTTTCCATCATCTTGTCGTCTTTTCCCATCATTTTGTCGTGACAGGGCACCGCCGTGCCGTCCTTGTCCTTCATCATCTTACCGTCTTTATCTTTCACCATGGCCTCATGGCACGGCATCATCTTTTTATCGTCTTTCCCCATCATCATTTTGTCGTCCGTCGCCTTCATCATCATCGCGTCCGGTTTTGCCATTTCTTCAGCATGCGCCAAAGGCGTCGCAAAACCCGCGATAATAAGGCACGCTAAAGCCAGCATCTTGATATTGCTCATAATATTCTCCTATATTGTGTTTAACTGGAAGGCATCATTGCCCTCTGCTACCCTCTTCGGGCAAAACTGCAAATAGGTTACAAAAATTTTTGTAACTTTTAGGAAACTTCGGACGTATCCATAATGAACAAGAACAGTATCGATCTTGAAATGGACTTAAAGCGTCTGGTCATGGAAACACGACAGGGAAATAAAACTAGTTATAATAATTTGCTTCTTAAGCTCGCGCCTTTATTAAAAAAAGGAGCTGTAGCGCATCTCTCACGCTTTGGCCGTACAAATTACAGCGAAGATGTCTTGCAAGAAACCTTCCTCGCGATCCACCTGAAACTTCACACTTATGACGAAGATCAGCCATTTCTCGCATGGGTGCGCGCCGTGATGAAACACAAGATCATCGACCATTTACGCCGCCACAAAGTCAAGGTTGTTTCAATAGAGGATACAGATTTTTGGGAACCAGCAGACGAGGCAACACCTGACGCCGTTTCTATTACCTACGACCTACAAAATCTTTTAAACACTTTAAAACCACCGGCAGGACAGATCATTTACGATATGAAAGTTGACGGCATGTCGGTGCAAGAGTTATCGACGCGGTACAACATTAGTGAAGGGAACATCAAGGTTATCGTACACAGGGGCCTTAAAAAATTATCGGATATGATGAGAAAGGAGAGTGTGGCATGAACAAGCAAACAGACGATTTAATAAAAATCCTCAGTCAATCCCTGTCAATACGCAAACCGCTGTCCTTCGGATGGGCGCTTGTGGGTTTAACGTTGGCAAGCCTTGGTATAACATATTCTATCCTTGGAAAATTACGTCCTGAATTTTCTACGCTCGACTTTCCTGCCTTCTTCTATTTTAAAACTGCAATCCTGTTTGGCTTTGCCTCTCTTGGCTTTTTATTTCTAAAAGAATCCGCCAAGCCATTACCAAAATTTCCAAAGCGCAGTATAGCTTTGCTACCGATCGTCGTTCTGTCCCTGTTCATTGTTTTGGAATGGGGCAGTGCGAGTTCCCCTGATGTTATTCTGAGCAATTTCCTGCTTAGAAATTTCCCTGCCTGTCTATTTTTTGTAACTACATATGGGCTGGTTGGGATCATAGCATTAACAACCCTCATGAAACGCTACGCCCCCGCTGATGAAAACAAGGCCGCCGGATGGATTGGCTTTGCCGCATCCGCCGCTTGCGCCGTCGGCTATTCCTTTCATTGCCCCATAGATAGCCCAACATTTATAGCCGTGGCATATGGTCTTCCCGTGGTAACTCTCGGATTCACGGCCCGTTTTATTCTCCCTAAATTCATACGTTGGTAGCTATTTTCGTCTGTAACCTTTTCCATGGTGCCTCCGTATACAAGGACAGACGATAAAAGGAGCCGACCATGCCATTTAGTATTACTCATACCGCCCTTGCTCTAGCCGAAGGCTTCGGGCTTGCTTTTTCTCCATGTATTTTGCCAATTTTGCCATTCATTCTGGCATCATCCGCAACCAAAGATAGATTGCGCCCATTTCTGGTCATTGCAGGCTTCGTAATTACGTTTACGATTTTTTCGCTGGTTTCGCGTTCTATCCTTAGCATATTCAATATCCAGCAAGATGCCATACAGACGGGCGCCTACATCCTTCTTCTTATCTTTGGCATCGTCATGGTAGTACCATTTCTGGAGGAACGTTTTTCTAACGTCACCAGCGGGATCGCAGGTAGCGCAAATAGCTTGAGCAATAACAAACTGACAAACACGAAACTGGGTGGGATTTTTGTGGGTGCACTGATTGGCCTTGTGTGGGTGCCTTGCGCTGGCCCCATTCTAGCTTCTGCAATCTTGCAGGTTATTCAGTCCCAAACCAATTTCGAGGCCGTCACAACTATTACGGCATTTAGTGTTGGCGCCGGGATGCCCATGCTGGCAATCGCCTTATTTGGACAATATTTGAGCGCGCAATTACGTTTTATATCCAAACACGCCGTCACCTTACGCCGCATTATGGGCGTAAGCATAATTGCTTTCGCCTTTCTGGCGCTATCTGGCGTGAGCATCGCAGAATGGGCGGTGGCAAAGACCTCGCAAACACGCACGACAGAACAGAATATGGCTGGCCTGCAAGACGGCTTGGATACGCCGTATCCCACACCGGAAATTTCAGGCATAAAAAAATGGTTTAACACCGATCCACTTGATCTGTCTGCCCTCAAAGGCAAAGTCGTTCTCGTCGATTTTTGGACTTATTCCTGTATCAATTGTATCCGCACGCTCCCATATATTGAAAGCTGGTACGAAAAATACAAAGATAAAGGTCTAGTGATTATCGGCGTACACTCCCCTGAGTTTGCCTTTGAAGGAAAGGAGGAAAACGTATCGAAAGCCCTTAAAAAATTTGGCCTTACTTATCCAGTTGCTATGGACAATGATTTTAGTACATGGCGTAATTTTGAAAATAGATACTGGCCCGCCCATTATCTAATCGATAAGAATGGCATGGTCGTTTATACTCATTTCGGCGAGGGTAAATACGATGTGACCGAAAACAATATCCGCTATCTTCTTGGTCTTCAAATAGACGAAAATGCCGACGCAGGTAAGAATGTCACAGCGCAAGGCCAGACTCCTGAAACATATCTTGGAAACGACCGTGCAGAACGTGAATCCAAAGCGTCTCCCCTACCGACCGACAACTGGAAGGTGAAGGGCAATTGGAAGCGCACAGGTGAATATATTGAGTCGGCAAAAAGCGGAGATTTTCTGATGCTCCATTTCCGGGCTAAAAAAGTCTTTTTGGTCATGGAGAGCGCTACGGACGAAACTGTAAATGCACAAATTTTGATGAACGGCAAGGCTTTAGAAAAAGATACTGCGGATACGAAGAGTTCAATCGCATCCGTCAAAGAATCTCGTCTCTATGAAATTATAGCGGAGCCTTCGTCAACAAACAGAACCGTTACTATCAAAGCCGGGAGCGCAGGTCTTCGTCTATATGCCTTTACCTTCGAGAGCTAATTATGTGCAATACGGACAACTTTAGCACATAGATTCATCGTTCCAGCGAATTTGGGGAAGAATTTGAACCCATAACAGATATTTAGGGCAGGAAAGCCGTCATAGCAACTTGTCTTAGGCGTTTTGATATGGTTATCTTCGCGGACTGTTTTCCTTGCGGGTATGGCGGAACAGGTAGACGCACAGGACTTAAAATCCTGAGGGAGCAATCCCGTGCCGGTTCGATTCCGGCTACCCGCACCATTTATCCTGTCACAATTTTCCCCGAAGACTGGATCGAAAGCGCGTTCGGCTCTCCGCCGAGATCGGCGATGATTTTGATCAACTCGCGCGTCGCCTTATCCAAAGCTTCATCGTCTGTGGAGCGAAGCACCAGCGACAAGCCAAGAATACCGCCGCGAAAATGCGGATAGCTACCGATGGCCACGGTCGCATAGTTGTTTTGCAACGCTTCCAATGGCTCCGCCACTCTGCTTTCAGCCAGAGAACAGGCAATCGTGTTGGACAAAACAGGCTTGCCGCGTTTCAGGCGCGTCTGCACATCGTCGAACATCGCCTGCATGATGCGCGGAACGCCTGCCAGAACGAATACATTGCCGATATGGAATCCCGGCGCGCCGCTGACCGGGTTCAAAATCAATTCCGCGCCTTGCGGGATCATCGCCATCTTGCGGCGGGCATCGTTGATTTCCTTTTCGGAACCATAATGACGTTTAAGCATGTCATAGGCCTCGGGATTCAGTTCCAGCGGGACTTTGAATGCCTTGGCCACGCTTTCGGCCGTGATGTCGTCATGCGTCGGGCCGATGCCGCCGGTGGTAAAGATGTAATCGACTTTGTCCTGCAGTTCATGAATAGCGGCAATGATTTCCGATTCCGCATCCGGCACAACGCGCACCTGATGCAAAACGATTCCCATGGCATTCAGGTTTTCGGCGATCCACGATGTATTCGTATCCTGCGTCCGGCCCGAAAGGATTTCGTTGCCGACGATAATCAGGGCAACGCTATAGGTGTCTTTGTTCAGCATCAGGATACTCTGGAACTTTCTTTGTCTTTTATGCGTCTGTCGAGCTTGATGGCGGCCGCGCTTGTTCCCACCATCAGGAAACCCATCACGATGATGGCGATCGGCCAGCCCACGACATCGGCGAAATACTTCGATGTGTAATACCCCAAAAAGCTGAACAACCCAAGCGTATTTACCAATAGCAGGGTCCTGCTTTTCACATGAACGCTAAAGAAGATCATGGCGATGGACAAAACAAACAGCCCCAGATCATAAGGCGTATCCTGCAATATTTCATAAGCGGACAGAAGCAGGAACATGCCGCCGATGAAATACCATAGCGGAACGATGGCGCGGTGCGGTCCTTTATCCAAAGCGGATGCGACCATCAAAATGGACGCACTCATCGCAACGTTAATAACATCGACGGGCGCATCCGCGCGGTCCATCAAAATAGTGGCCGCCGTATTGAAAAACAGATAGCCGCAGAACAGCAACGATGTACGCCGGAATTTGTAAAAAGCGGCCATAAACTGGAACGTCAGCAACGAAAAGACAACCAGCGCCGCCAATTGCGTGTCATCACCTTGTACATATTCCTGCAAGAACACGAACATCCCCGTCGGCAGCAAGGCAGAGGATGAAAGGAACAACGGCGTCGAAGCGTTTTCGTATCGTTTGTCGTTCAATGTAATCAGACCGAGAACAAAGGCCACAAAACCGCAGCCGTATGTCACGATCACCCGCTCGGCGCTACCCAGCGTTTCCCACTGCATGCCGATGAACAACGCCAGCCCGCCAAAAATAAACGCGCCGCCGATGTACCCCAGAACGCGGCTCAGCATCGTGCCTGACTTTACTTCGCTATCGCGTTTGTTCAGCGAGACCGCGATATCGTCGATGCTCAAATCATACTGGGACGCAAGGGAAGCAATCTGCTCCAGCGCCTGTTCCCTGCCCGTGTTCATCACTTGCCGATCCATCCGATAAATTGGGCGTTGTAGCCGCTTTGCGGTACCTGGCGTCTGTAATTGCCTTGCTGCAGAATATATTGCGAACGGTCGCGACGGCCGCTGAACACTTCCGTAACAAGGCCGCGGTTATATCCGTCGCTACGCACGAATATATAACCTTCCGGACTTATGGTCTCCGCAATCACGCGCACGTCTTTCAATACGTCGGGAATAAAATCGCGCTTTTTGGACAATTCATCCTTGGCAGGCCGCGGAATGTCGATTTTGCGGGTGATATTGTCATTTGGGTTAAAAACCAGAAGTTGCGGCGGATTCCAGTTCCGCTTGGCATCGCTCCCCGCATAAACGATGTGCACCCGTTCGTCACGGATCTCCACTTCCCATGGATTTTCGGGGTTCTCTTGATAATTGGTCATGAAAATGACCTCGCTCGTAGGCGGAGCAATTCCCCCGATGCTGACCTCTTTGGACACCCAAAAGACGGCTGCCAGAAGCAAAGGCAGGCAAATTCCCGCGATCAGAACAAAATTTTCCTTTAAAAGTTGCTTCATGAACATACCTCTTATATGTATAAGCGGAGTTTAATCGACACATCTTATTGAAGCAAATTGAAAAATGGCCAAAGCCGCATACAACCATGAAGGCATAGAACTTCACCCCCAAGCCGATTTTGAAGGGATGCGCCGCGCCGGAAAACTGGCCGCCGAAACGCTGGATATGATTACCGAGCATGTGGTTCCGGGCGTGACGACCGAAGAACTGGACCGACTTTGCCATATGTTTATCACCAAAAACGGGGCCATTCCTGCCCCGCTGAACTACAAGGGCTACCCGAAATCCGTCTGCACTTCGATCGACAAAGTCGTTTGCCACGGCATCCCGACAGACAAGAAAAAGCTGGAAAACGGGGAGATCATCAATATCGATGTCACCGTCATTCTGGATGGCTGGTACGGCGACACATCCAGAACCTATCTGGTAGGGGATTCCATCAAGCCCCGCGCGCGCGAGTTGGTGGATATCACTTATGAATGCATGATGCGCGGCATCGAACAGGTCAAGCCCGGAAACACGCTGGGCGATGTCGGATACGCCATTCAATCACTGGCCGAAAGCAGAGGCTTTTCCGTCGTGCGCGATTTTTGCGGTCATGGTCTGGGCCGCAACTTCCACGAAGCGCCAAGCGTTGTCCATATCGGACGCCCCGGCAAGGGCACGCGTCTTGAACCCGGCATGTTCTTCACCATCGAACCGATGATCAACGAAGGCACGTTCCACACGAAAATCAAAAGCGACGGCTGGACGGCTGTGACGGCGGACGGCAAACTCTCCGCGCAGTTCGAGCATTCTCTGGCGGTCACCGAAACCGGCTTCGAGATTTTTACTCTTTCTCCCGCCGGATATACAAAACCGCCTTACAAATAAGGCTCTAATATCTAGCGATTGGGGCCATTCAGTATGGTTGCAAGATTGCGCTCGACCTCGGGGAAGTCCGCACGCGCACGCGACAAGGCTGGCTTGATGCGCCCCTGTTCTGCGGCGCTCAAATGCACCATCAGATTGCGTACCACCACATAGGCTTTGAGGCGGATCGTATCCGGTGCGCTCATATGTGTTGCAATGGAAATCAGTTGCGGCAAATGCGCCATGACCCGATCGGCCTCACGCGCAAAACCTGTTTTCCCTTCGGCAGATTTGGCGAATGCGTCCGCTCTATCCGAAGGACCCGTATTACGAACCGAACGAAATACAGCCGCCGCGATCATGCCCGCGCTTTGGATATAGGCCGCGCGCGTAGCGGCATCCTTGCCGGAAAAAGAAGCCTTGTTCAAAAAATCAGCCACCATATCCGCTGGATTGCAATCCGCATTGCCGCGTCCGATCTCGCCAAGAATGTAATTTTCCTGCCGCTTAAGCACGTTTATCTCACCCACTGCGCGCGCATCTTTGGGCATCAGCCGCCCCAGCGCATATTCGGCCTCTTCTTGTCTTTTGGAGTATCGGGTCATGTCTTCGCACCTTAAATCTTTTTTGACGGATCATACGGATTTTATTAGTTATGTCAAAGAAAAATATGGCTGGCGTGACAGCCCCCTAAATCCCTGCTAAAACAAAGGGATGGAGCCAGCCCAAAAGCCAGACGACAAGCCCCACTACACCGGCCACCGCGACCGGTTGCGCGAGCGTTTCGCCGCCGCGCCGGACTCGCTCCCTGATTACGAGCTTTTGGAACTTCTGCTGTTCATGGCCATTCCGCGCCGCGACGTCAAACCCATCGCCAAAACCCTGATCGCGCGCTTCGGCTCGCTGAACGGCGTTTTGAACGCAGGCGTGACTGAGTTGGAAGGCGTGGACGGCATCTCCGAAATCACGGCGACAGCCATCAAGATCATCCGCGCGGCAGGACTTCGCATGCTCAAGCAAGACCTGCAGTCAAAGCCCATCCTCAATTCATGGCAAAGGCTTCTCGATTACCTGCACGCCTCTATGGCGCAGGAGAAAAAAGAACATTTCCGCCTGCTGTTCCTGAACAAGAAGAACGAACTGATCGCCGACGAAATACAGCAATCGGGCACCGTCGATCACACGCCTGCCTACCCGCGCGAAATCATGAAGCGCGCGTTGGAATTGGGCGCCACCGCTCTTATCCTTGTGCATAATCACCCCAGCGGAGATTCCGCGCCCTCCAAAGCCGACATCGACATGACCAAACAGATTTGCGCGGCGGCCTCCCCGTTCGGCATCATTGTGCACGACCATCTGATCGTCGCCCGCGGCGGCACGACGAGCTTTAAGACATTGGGATTGATGTGATGAAAAACTTTTTGATCGCGGCTTTTGCTCTCTGCCTTCTCGCAATTCCCGCACGCGCGGAAAAACCGATCTTTATGCCGCATCCCGTGCCTTTCATTCCCCCGCCGCAGACATGTCAGGGCGGCGTGCGCTTTACGCTCGATGGCGCGGCCTATAATCTGCCACGCCTTCCGACCATGGATTTTCGAAAAGAGGACGGCACGATCATCGATGCCAACAGCCCCAACCATCCTTTCAAGAATTGCGCCGTGCATGATCTTGGCGCCGTCATCAGCTTTTCAACCGGCTTTGAAAAGAAAGGCGATATCAATATCGAATTATCCTCGCCCACGCACAAGGGACGCGACGGAAACCCTTATATTTCCAATTATACCAGCTACAAAAACATGATTCAGGAATCCATCGATGCCAACGCCGTTCTGATGTTTCAAGGCGGCATGCAAAAACTGGGCTGGGCGAATACGCATGCCTATCTGCTCCCTATCCTGACCTCGCCGACGCAAAAGAAAGACGAGCCCGCCGTCATTCGCTGTCTGCTCAACAATGAAAAGGATTTGAGACAAGGATTCTGCACCGCCGCCTATTTCCTGCCAAGCGGCGAGTTCCTGTTCTATTCATTCTCGAAAATCTACTATCCGGAAAAGAGCTACCCCCTCCTCGATCAAAAGATCCGCGAGCAGATCGAGGGATGGAAGGTCAAAAAATAGCAATAAAGCTCTTGTGTCTTGAGGCGTGCATGGTAAAAAAGTCGCCATAAATTAAGGAAGAACAATGATCCCCCGCTACACCCGCCCCGATATGGCCGCGATTTTTGAAGCCGACAACCGTTTCAAGATCTGGCTGGAGATTGAAACCCTCGCCGCCGAGAAAATGGGCGAAATGGGCACGGTGCCGAAATCTGTTGCCATCGCTTTGCGCGAAAAAGGCAAATTCGATATCGCCCGCATCGACGAGATCGAACGCGAAGTCAAACACGACGTTATCGCCTTCCTGACATCCGTTGCCGAATTCGTCGGCGAGGATTCCCGCTACGTCCATCAGGGCATGACCTCTTCCGACGTCATCGACACGGCGTTCTCGGTGCAGCTGACCCAAGCCGCCGATATTCTGCTCAAAGACCTCGACGATGTTCTGGCCGCGCTCAAAAAACGCGCGCTCGAACACAAGGGAACGCTGACCATCGGAAGATCGCACGGCATCCATGCGGAACCGACGACGTTCGGGTTCAAACTGGCCGGCCATTACGCCGCCTTCAAACGCGCGAAAGAGCGTCTCGTCAATGCGCGCAAGGAAATCGCCGTCTGCTCCATTTCCGGCGCGGTCGGCACGTTTGCCACCGTCTCCCCCGAAATTCAAAAATACGTGGGCGCAAAATTGGGCCTTGCGGCGGAAGATGTTTCCACACAAGTCATCCCGCGCGACCGCCACGCCATGTTCTTTGCGACACTCGGCGTGATCGCAAGCTCCATCGAAAACCTTGCCGTTGAAATCCGCCACCTGCAAAGAACCGAAGTGCGCGAAGCCGAAGAGTTTTTCTCGCCCGGCCAAAAAGGCTCGAGCGCCATGCCGCACAAGCGCAACCCGATCCTCACCGAAAATCTCACCGGCCTTGCCCGCGTTGTCCGCGCCGCCGTCACGCCCGCGCTTGAGAATGTGGCGCTGTGGCATGAACGCGACATCTCGCACTCTTCGGTCGAACGCATCATGGCGCCGGATGCCTGCATCGCGCTTGATTTTGCG
>QFQB01000060.1 GCA_003241475.1 Micavibrio aeruginosavorus | reverse complement strand
ATAAGTGAATAAAAAATTATTTTCCTGGTTTTGCAGGGTAAAACTGTCGTTCAACTACGGTCCACCAAGGCCACGCAAGCTTATCGCTTGGTGGAATTTCGTGAAGAAAGAAATCATGCCAAGGGCCATCGCGATCCGGTTTCATCTCGGCGAGACTGACGATGTCGCAGACGGCACCGAGGACTTCATCGTAAGGCCCGATAATATGGCATTTCCTTGTCATAACGTCGTGTTTCGTGTACTCCGTGTGGTCTATCTCAATGAACGTGTTCCATTTGTCCTGAAACGTAAGGAGTCATTTGACGCTAGATAAATTTCACAAACCCTCACAGCATGAAGAGCTGAACCGGCTTTGCCGAAGACGCCGTTCAACATCGAAATTGGAATATAGATGCTGAGATCCAGCTTGTCCTAGAGTTTAGGCAGTTGCAATAAATGAGAAGACTAGCACCAGGCACGAATGCGGAATATTTCCAGTAGATTGTTTAGCTGAAGTTTCCGCTCGTGATTTACCCAACTCTCGGGCTTGATACTTTCTCCACCATGGAACTTCCACATTGGGAGGCTCGATTCCACGGAAGAAGAACTTCTGCCATGGCATATTGGAATGTCCAGCGCTTTCGGCAACTCAACAGGAGCATGGTAATGACGCTTAAAGCCCCCGACGGAAGCACGGTAAAGGAAGAGAATTTAAAAGAAGAAGTGGCAACCGCGACAACGATGGGCGTCAGATCCATTCTTTCATCCTCTCAAATGGGCGGCCTCCGTCCGGAAAAGGTCGCTCGCATTCTGCGGGAAGCCGATACGGGAGATGCAACCCGCTATTTGGAACTTGCCGAAGAGCTGGAAGAAAAGGATGCCCATTACATTTCCGTTATCGGAACACGCAAACGCGCGGTTGCTCAGTTGGATATCACCGTTGAAGCCGCAAGCGAGGATGCGGCGGATGTCCGCAATGCCGACTTCGTACGTGAATGGCTGCAGCGCGACACGCTTGAAGGCGAAGTATTCGATATGCTCGATGCTATTCCAAAAGGATTTTCAGTCACGGAAATTATCTGGGAAACAACTGCCGATCGCTGGATTCCGAAAGATTTGAAGTGGAGGGACCCGCGATGGTTTGAATTTTCCGAAGACGGCGAAACCTTGCTTATGAAGGACAGCGGGAAGCCCGTTGCGTTGGAACCACACAAATTTATTATTCACAAGCATGCATCTAAATCAGGACTTCCTGTACGCGGCGGCGTCGTTCGTCCTTGTCTGTGGATGTGGCTATTCAAGAATTTCTCCATAAAAGATTGGGTCATTTTTGCCGAAGCCTACGGCCAACCCATGCGCGTAGGTAAATATCCATCCGGAACGGCTGAGGATGATAAGGCCGTTCTCATGCGGGCGGTTGCCAATATCGGATCGGATGCCGCTGCCATCATTCCTGAAAGCATGACGGTTGAATTTATCGAAGCTGCAGGAAAGACGGGAACGGCTGATGTTTTCCAGCGTCTTTGCGATTTCTGCGATCAGCAAATGTCCAAAGCCGTCCTTGGGCAAACGACCACAACCGATCAATTGTCGGGCGGCGGACTTGCAGGAAATCAATCCCACGAGGAAGTTCGAGGCGATATCGAACGTTCGGATGCAAAACAGCTTGCCTCCACATTAAACAAGCAATTGATCCCAACCATGATTGCTTTCAATTTCGGCCCTCAAGTGCGATATCCGCGCTTGAGGATAGGCCGCGCCGAGCAGGTCGATATCAAGTTGCTGGGAGAAACGGCCAAGACAGCGGTTGATATGGGCATGAAGATTAGCGCATCAAAGACACGCGAGGCGTTGGGATTGCAGGCTCCTGACGACGACAACGATATTCTTCAGCCTTTATCAATGGCCCCTGCCCCAGCTGAAACTTTGCCTTCCGAAGAGGATGAAAAGCAAACGGCATCCGAAAATAAGCCGGAAAGAAAAGACCTTATCGATTCCGTCGTGGAAGAAATGGCCGCTGATTACGAAGAGGCATTAGGCTCGCTTGTCGATAGTCTTCAGAACGAACTAGACAATGCAACTTCGCTCGAAGACTTCCGCGAGCGGCTTCTGCAAGTTGCCAACACGGAAAATTTGAAAGAGATGTCTGAGAAAATCGGCAATGTGAACTTCATGGCCCGCTTGGCAGGAAATCTGAAAATCCGACTTGATGGTAAAGACGATGGCGGACAGGGTTGAGTTAAAGCCGCTGCCTCCCAAAGCCGCAATCGAATATTTTCGGAAGAAGGTCTATAAGCTTACTTTCAACTACACCGATATGCAGCGCGAGGAACATGCCTATAACTTCACGGTTGCCAAAGCTACAACGCTGGATATTCTTCAAGACATACGGCAAGCCGTCGATGCCGCTATCGTTGACGGAACGACTTTAAAGGAATTTCAAGGCCGCCTTAAACCCATACTGCATGAAAAGGGCTGGTGGGGCAAAAAAGAAGTAATAGACCCCGTCTCCGGCGAGCTGAGCGAAGTCCAGCTTGGAAGCCCCCGCCGACTGAGAACCATTTTCGACACAAATATTTCCGCCGCTTATGCCGCCGGAAAATGGGAAGGAATTCAAAGGGCAAAAAAATACAGACCATATCTTGTTTATGACGCCGTCAATGACAGCCACACTCGGCCGCAGCACCGGGCATGGGATGGAACTGTGCTTCCTGCCGATGACCCTTTTTGGGATGAACATTATCCGGCAAACGGCTGGGGATGCCGCTGCACAGTTCGTCAACTAGGACCGCGCGATCTTCAGCGGCAAGGACTTGAGGTTTCCAAAGCGCCCCCCACGGGAGCGCCCAGAACGTTTATCGATAAAAAAACAGGAGCAACTGTTCTGGTTCCCCCCGGCATTGATCCCGGTTTCGCCTACAATGTCGGCAAGGCGAGAATGAAAGCCATGGTGCCTCCCGCTGTCGATCGGCCTCTTGAGATTCCGTTTGCAGGAGACATATCCGCCTTTCCCTCGCCGCTATCAAGACCTTTGCCCAAGGATAAAATCCTTTCCCCTGATCTGCCTGAAGAGGAATATGTCCGCCGCTTTATGAAAGAGTTTGGCGGCGACATCGGCAAGCCCGTGGTCTTCAAAGATGTTACGGGCGATCATATTGTGATCTCGGATGATCTTTTCAAAAACGCCAAAGGCGAATTCAAGGTCAAGAAGCGCGGTCGCCACATATATATGCTGTTGCTTGCCGAGGCGATTAAAAACCCCGATGAAGTTTTCTGGGTCTGGAGAGAATACCCCAAGGGACGCTGGACGCTCAGCAAAGCCTTCCTGACCAATTGGAAGGATGACAAGGATATTCCTGCCTTCACGATGTTCGATACGGGTCCCGCTGGATGGCAGGGCGTCACCACATTTTCGCCCGATCGCAAATCCTATCTGGCAAACCAGCGCGACGGCGCTTTGGCCTATCGTCGTCCAGATAATAAATGACCCGGCGAAGCATTGCCTGCGCCGGGTCCTTTTCAGCGCCGTTTGAGACGGGCAAGCCGTTGAGACGCTGATAGGCAATATCATCTCATATTTCTCATAAAGTGTCAATTTGGGGAAGTTTTCAATTTTCCGGTTTTAAGCCTCGCTGAGCGGCTTTGCCCCCTCGTGCGCTATGTCGGCGTCAGGCACCCCTCAAAAACGCGCCCAGCATCTTCAAATGACCTTCAAAAATTCTCTTAGGGGGGTGTCGTGGGGGAATTTCTTCCGTCTGAAGCGGTAAGGGCCACAAACCTAGAATGTCCTCATGACTTCGAAAAAGCAACAAATCATTACGGCATCCCAAGTTATAGAAATCCCGGCCAACCGCCGGATCATTCCTATTTTCCCGCCGGGCACGAGCAAGACCGTCGATGGGCGGGGTCCATTTATTAATGACGACCCTGAAGCCGTGATCAAGGCGTCCATGCGGGAACATGTTCTTCCGGTGATAGACCGCGACCATGGGGCCGACCTGCTTCCCAAGGGCACGCCCAACCCCGCCGCCGGATGGATCACACGCCTTTTTGCCGAAGACGGCTGGATCAAGGCCGAGGTCGAATGGACGCCCGCCGCCGAACTGCAAATAGAAAACAAAGAGTATCGCTACATATCGCCGACCTTTGATCATGAAAAGTCAACAGGCCGCGTCAAGCGCATTCGCCGCGCCACCCTCACCAACACCCCCGCCCTAGACATGATGTCTCTGGCTTCCGAAGAAACCGATCAATCAACCCAAGAGGAGAACGACCCTATGAATAAACATCTGCTCGCCTTGGCATCCGCCTTGGCATTAACGACGACATCCTTCAAAACCGACGAGGATGTAGCCAAGGCCGCTGAGGTTCGCATCAAGGAGCTGACCGACGACGCAACGTCTCTGGCATCTATCCGCAAGGGACTGAAGGTGGCGGATGATGCTGGCGTAGAAGTCATCCTGTCTACGGCTTCAGAGAAGAAGACGGACGTGAATCCGAACGATTACGTTCCGATGACGCAATTCAAGCTCCTTCAAACCGAACTGGCCTCTATTCAAAACGAAGGAAAGGCCAAAAAAGCTGAAGAGGCCGTTAATAAGGCCGTTGAAGACGGAAAACTGCTACCTGCCCAAAAAGAATGGGCGCTGAGCTATGCGTCTCAAGACTTGGATGGCTTCAGCAAGTTCATCGAAAACAGCCATGTCATGACAAAGCCTGCGGGCATCAAAGGCGCAAAGCCCAATGCATCCGGCGATATGTCCGATGACGACATAGCGCTGTGCGCTCAACTCGGCGTCAGTCAAGAAGACTACCAAAAGACAGCAAAAGAGCTGGCTGCGGAATAGACAACCAGTTTTTTAAACTCTCAACCACGAAATCTTAACCCCATTTTCAGGAGAAACTAAATGCCTCTTACTTCAGACCGAGACACAAAAGAAAGCGACGGCCGCCGCGTTCCGGCGGGCCTCGCCGCCGCGACAAAAATTTTCGGAGGTTCGCTCGTAGCTTTAAATGCCGCCGGCTATGCCGTTCCCGGATCAGCTTCAACGACTTTGAAGAGCGCGGGACGCGCCGACAGCGCCGTGGACAACTCCACAGGGGCCGCAGGCGACAAACAAGTTGTCATCGAAAAAGGCACGTTCTTGTTCAACAACTCTACGTCCACCGATTTGATCACGATCGCCGATCGCGGCAACGATTGCTACATCGTTGACGATCAAACGGTTGCAAAAACCAACGGCACCAACACCCGCAGCATCGCAGGAAAAATCCATGACGTCACGTCTCAGGGCGTCTGGGTCAAATTCGCTTAATCCCTAAACCCGAAGAAGGAATTCACAAATGATTATCAACGCATCTATCCTCAATGCGCTTCGTGTGAGCTTTACCAGCTTACACAACGCCGCTTTTGCTTCCGCCGATCCACAATGGAAAAAAGTGGCGATGGAGGTCAATTCGACCGGAAAAGAAGAAAAGTACGGCTGGCTCGGAAATTTTGCTAAATTCCGCGAATGGATTGGCGATCGCCAGTACCAAAACCTCAAAGAATTCGACTACACGATCAAGAACAGAACGTTCGAAAATACCATCACGGTTCCCCGTGAAGCGATCGAAGACGACTCTATCGGCATTTATTCGCCGCTGGCTCAGCAACTCGGCAATGATGCGGCCATGCATCCGGATGAGCTTGTTTTCGGCCTTCTTCCTCTCGCCTTCAACACGCCGTGCTACGATGGTCAGTACTTTATTGATACCGATCACCCGGTGACGGATGCCACAGGCGCTGTTCAATCCGTTTCGAACTTCGGCGGCGGTGCAGGCAACCCGTGGTTTTTGATGGACTGCCGCGGCCCCATCAAGCCCCTGATCTTCCAGAAACGCCGCGCTTACAAATTTGTTTCTCTTCAGGACGAAACGAATGAAGAAGTCTTCAAGCGCAATCAGTTTATCTACGGCGTTGACGCCCGCGTGGCCTCCGGCTTCGGCTTGTGGCAGCTGATATACGGTTCAAAGCAGACATTGGACAAAACGAACTTCGATAGCGCCTATGCCGCCATGCAATCAGTTTACGGCGATGGCGGAAAACCGCTCGGCGTCCGTCCGAACCTGCTGGTTTGCGGTCCGTCGAACCGTTCCAAGGCTTTGGAAATCGCGAAAATGGCTCGCTTGGCGAACGGCCAAGACAACCCGAACGTCGGCCTTGTCGAAGTTCTGGTCGTGCCATGGCTGCCGTAATTCCCGAACTCTAATAGCAAAAATCTAATTTGAAAGGCACTAAAATGAAAATCGAAGTCAAAGCAAAACGCAACGGTTTCCGCCGCGCCGGTATTTCCTTCAGCGATACAGAGTCAACGGCAATCGACTCAAAAGACCTGAAGGAAGGCGAGCTTGAAGCCATCATGAACGATCCGATGCTGGTTGCGGTCGTCTTGGAGGGCGAAGAAAGAAAGAGCGAGAAAAAAGGACCCGAAAAATCGGCTTCTGCAAGCGCTTCCGAAGCAAAAAAATAATTTGCTCTCTATCAGGGGGCCGGATGGTCCCCTGATTTTCTCAAATAATTCCTGAAGAGGCCCGCCATGACATCCAGACTTCCCCGCGATGCAAATAAAAACCCGATCGGCATTCTGCAATATGTCGGCGACGGACAAGAAGTGAACGCAACAGTTGGTTCAAATGCTGTAAATGCCACAGCATTTGACCAAGGGACAAGAGCCATCACCATTACGCCCGACGTTGATATCTACATTCGTCAAGGAGCATCGGCATCGGTTACAGCCGTGGGAAGCAAACACAAACTTAAGGCAGACTTTCCTTATGATATTGCCATCGGCGACCCGTCCACCCAAGATTTTATGCCCTATGTGGCGATAGTAGCTGTCAACACGGCTGGTAAAGTTTTTATCAGCGAGCGGGCATAACATGTCCTACGCTTCCAAAACCGATATGATCAAACGCTACTCGGAAGCCTCTCTGATCGAGTTGACGGACCGCGTCCAGCCATATCTTCAAGCCATCAATGACGATGTTTTGAACGCCGCGCTGGATGATGCAACGGCTTTGATTAACTCGTTTGTCGGAAAGCTTTACCGCCTGCCGATAAGCGCGGTGCCTTCCGTTTTGGTCCGGCATACATGTTCAATTGCCTATTATGATTTGCATCGCGGCCGCTATCCCGACGAAGTTCGCAAAGAATACGAAGACACCATGTCCTATCTCGACAAAATTGCCAAGAAGGTGGTCGTGCTTGATCTGGATGGAAGCGAGCCGCAATCCGCCCTCGCGGAAGCCCGCGTTGAAGGCCCCGCCCGAATTTTCAACCGCGATTCCCTGAAGAGTTTTTAAATGACCGCACAATTGGCAATCACAGGCGATGATATCCTGCTTAAAGCACTGAGAAAGGTTTCCAGTCCTGCGACGCGCCGCGAAATTCTGGATACCCTCGGCTCCTACGGCGTGTCATCGACACAGCAGAGGTTCAGGGAAAAGAAAACTCCCGAAGGCGCATCGTGGAAGGAGAGCCGCCGCGCCTCACAGGGCGGGCAGACATTGCGCGATCGCAATTATTTGTACCGCAGCTTGTCCTACCTTGCGTCTGATAAATCCGTTGAGTGGGGAACAAACCTCATCTATGCCGCAATACATCAATTCGGGGGCATAATCCGCCCTAAAAACGGCGGGGTCCTTGTCTTTCAAGGTTTGAACGGCTTTGTGTTCACAAAAAAGGTTACGATTCCTGCCCGTCCCTATATGGGCATCAACAATGACGACCGCAGTGAAATGGGAGAGTTGATCAAAGATTATCTTGGGAGAGCGTTCCAATGATCGGCGTTATTGAGCAAAAGGCGCTTGATCGTCTCAAAGCGGCGAATGAAGCAAGAAGCAATTACAAACTTGCAAAAATCGCTACATATGGAGGCGAATTTTCACAAGACAACCTCCGGAGTGTTGTCAGGGATTTTCCAGCCGTATGGATCATGTTCGACGGGGCGGAAGCAATCAACGATTCTCAACAGCGCACAAAAGTCAGGGCGCGCTTTGCGTTCTTTGTTGCCGCTAAAAGCCTGCGCTCCGAAGAAGAAGGGCGTCATGGAAGCTCCATCAATCCGGGGGCGTATACCATCATCGGCGATGTTCTTTCCTTGTTTCTTAAGCAAACGCTCGAACTGGATATCGACCCTTTCAACTTGCAGGACATTCGTTTGATTTACAGCGATAGGGCCGATTCCGGTTTGTTGTCCGTCTACGCAATAGCCTTGACGACCAGTTTCGATATCGAAGCTATAAATGAAGAAGACAACAACGTTGGCGTATTCGCCACATATCACGCCAATTGGGATATCCCGATTCACGGGAATGTCGATCGCGACATTCCTTCCGATGACACAGCAGACGCAACCGACCACGTGGAGATGGAACAATGAAAAAAATTTTTATTAAGCCGACAACCGACCTTCTGATTATCGACCCTGAAACAAACTGCCCCATCCCAAAAGAAGGCGTTGAAGTCGAGGACGGACAATATTGGCAGCGCCGCCTGCTAGACCGCGACATCACGATTGAAGAACCCAAGAAATCCAAAAAACAGTAAGGAGCCGCAAATATGATCAGTTTCAACTTAATCCCCGGCAATATCCGCGTTCCGGGCAATTACATCGAGGTCGATCCATCGAAAGCGTTTCGCGGGCTTAGCGGTTTGCCGACAAAGTTGCTCGTTATCGGCCAGAAACTTGCGGCAGGAACCGCCGCTGAGAACGTAGCCATCCCCATGACGCGGGCAGATGATGCCAAAACTGCATTCGGCACCGGCTCCATGCTTGCAAACACCATCAGCAAGATTCTTGCGGCCAATCAATATCTCGAAGTCTACGCCATACCGCAGTTGGACAATGCCGCAGGAACCGCCGCGACAGGCTCTATCGCCTTCTCCGGCGCTCCAACGCAGGCAGGCACGCAAAATATCTATATTGGCGGGCAACAGGTTCAGATCAGCGTTCTCACAACGGACACGCCTGCAACTCTTGCCACAAAGCTTGTTGCGGCCATCGCGGCTCTCCCCGACCTGTTGGTTACGTCGGTTGTAGACGGCGTTGTTGTCGGCAAAGTCAATCTGACCTTCAAACACAAAGGCGAGAACGGAAATTTCTTGGACCTTCGCGCAAACTACCACACGGATCAGACGACGCCTTCGGGTTTGACAATCGCTTTCACGGCCATGTCCGGCGGCGCAGGAAACCCCAACGTCTCTGCCGTGATCGCCGCGATCGGCGACACGTGGTGGACAGACATAACCATGGCCTATACGGATGTGAGCAACATTACGGCCATGGAAGCAGAACTTTCCCGCCGCTTCGGTCCTTTGGCGCAAATCGACGGCTACTGCTACATCGGCTATTCCGATACACACTCCGGCCTTGTCACCAAGGGTTCGGCGCGAAACTCGCCATACATGGTATCTGCAGGGTTGAAGAAGTCCCCGACGCCGCCTTGGGAAGTCGCGGCTGTTTTGGCGACGCAATGCGCCTACTTTGGCAATATTGATCCGGCCAGACCTTTCCAGACCTTGCCGATGCCCGGCGTTCTGGCTCCTGCCAAAAATGATCTGTTCACTCTTCAAGAACGGAATATCCAGCTCTACAACGGAATTTCAACCTTCAAGGTGGACGCAGGCGGCAATCTTTTGATCGAGCGCACGATCACAAACTATCGCGTAAGCGCTTCGGGCGCAACCGATCCTTCCATGCTGGATATCAACATCATGAAGACGATAACCTATCTTCGCTACGATAGCCGCAACTACATCGCGCTTCGATATCCCCGCCACAAGCTGGCCAATGACGGCACAGCCTTTTCGAAAGGGCAGGCCGTCGTGACGCCGATGGTCGTCCGCGCGGCTTTGATCAACCGCTTCAAGCAATGGGAAGGGCAAGGCCTTGTAGAGGACCTCGCACAGTTTAAGGAGGACCTGATTGTAGAGCGGGATGAAAACGACAATGACCGTCTGAACGCTCTGATCCCGCCAAACATCGTGAATGGCTTCCGCGTCTTTGCGGGTCTGTTCCAACACCGTCTTTAATAGCAATTCAAAGGAGAATTGAAACATGTCTAAAAAAATGCATGGGCGGGCCTCTATCCGCATCGATGGCCAGTATTTCGACAGCGACGATGATGCATCGTTTTCGCCGGGCGGAATCCAGAACACGGGCGGCATGGTCGGATCGGGTTTTTATTACTCGCAAGAAAATACCGTTGCTGAAGTGAAGATGAAAATTCCTGTTACGAAGGAAATCGATCTTGTTTCGATGCAGTCCTTGGCCGAAGTCGAGATCATTTTTGAAAGCGACAACGGGATTACATACATGATCCGCAGCGCCGTCCAAACGGGCCGCCTTGAACTTCAGGGCGGCAGCGGCAACGGCAAAGTTGAATTAACATTCCAAGGTGAACCAGCAGAAAGGATGGAGTAAAGACCATGAACGATCGGGAGGAAATTATAATCGAAGAAAATCAAGTTTCGGTACTTGATGCAGGAAAACACCGCATCAACAGCGACGGAAGCGCCACTTACCGCTTGGTTTTTCCAAAAACAATCCGCATGAAGACGAACAACGCCGAGAAAATCGAAGAGCTTGATGAAATCATCATCAAGCGGCCTTGCGGCTCCGATCTTCGCAAGATCAATAAAATCAAAGATCAGCTTGAAGCTGGTGTTGAAGCATTCTTCTTGTTGACGGGGCACCCTCATGCTGTTTTTGACAAGCTTGACGGCATTGATATCAAAAACATCGGTGAAATTGTGGGCCAATTTACGGGGGAGTCCCAATAGACTGGGAAGATTGCCTCGGAATTCTCGCGGCAATCTTCTCCTTCCAATCGTCGGAAGTCATGTCTATGCCCATGGATTTGGTTGAATTCTGGATGAAGCAAGCGGTTAAAGTCAATGAGCGATCTTCGGGTTAAAGCATTTCTTGATTTGGTGGATGGGCTAACATCGCCGATCAAACGCATTACACATAACTTCACTTCCGGCATTCGAAAAATGTCAGAAGCAACCACGAAATTCTCGCGGGATGTATCCGCCTTGGGCCGCAATGTGCGGGATATCGGTGGCAACATTAGCATGAGCTTCTCCGCGCCCATTGCCGCCGCAGGCATCATGGCGGTGAATACATCCGCACGGTTCGAAAAAATGGCGGCGTCCATGAAGACGGTCGCCGGATCGCAGGCCGCCGCCAATGCCGCAATGAAAGAGCTTTTGGGGTTTGCAACAGAAACCCCTTATGAACTGGAAGAGGTTGTAGGAGCTTGGATCAAGCTTAAAGCGTTAGGGCTTGATCCTACGATAGAAACTATGCGGGCTTATGGGAACGTGGCATCGGCTATGGGAAAAAGCCTTAATCAGTTCATCGAAGCTGTTGCTGACGCTGCTACGGGAGAATTTGAACGGTTAAAAGAATTCGGCATCAAGGCCAATCAGGAAAAAGGACGTGTAACCTTCACATTCCAAGGCATGAAAACAACAGTAAAGAACAATTCTCAAGAAATTAAAAAATATTTGGAAGAAATTGGAGAGATAAAATTTGCCGGAGCAATGGATGAGCAGATGAATACGCTCTCCGGCTCATTTTCAAACCTGCAGGATAGCATTTCCACATCCATGGCTCAAATCGGCGACGATATTACACGCGCTCTCAATCTCAAGCAATTTGTCACCGATATTTCAGACGACATTAAATCTTTGACGCAATCATTTTCTCAACTCTCCGAACCCATGAAGAAATTTATAGTTTACGGAGGACTTATTGCCGCTGTTCTTGGCCCTGCTTTAATGGCAATCGGACAAGTTGCGATCGGCATCGGCTCTCTGGTCTATGCTTTTGGAGTTATCGGCCCTGCGTTCTTAACAGTATTAGGATTTATAAAAGCATTTTCATTAGGGCTTTTAACCACGCCTATCGGCTGGTTTGTTTTGGGAATAGCCGCTATTGCAGGCGGGGCTTATCTAATCATCAAGAATTGGGACAGGCTGACAGGATTCTTTGAAAATCTGTGGGCGGGAATAAAGGACATATTCGAAAAAAACATCAAACCGCTTCTAACCATGATGAATCCTTTTACGGCGATGGGACGCGTGGTCGGAACAGTCTTCGGCGGCAATTCATTGATGCCCTCTTCAGCGCCTTCGGCACCTTCAGGCGCACCGCTCATGAAAAATCAAATCAGCGTCGGTCAGCGTG
>QFQB01000059.1 GCA_003241475.1 Micavibrio aeruginosavorus | reverse complement strand
GAGCTGCCCCGAAGATTCATAGTATGGCAAAATCGGCGCGGTCTGATTGCGGAAGACTTTCAGACGGTGGCGCATGGTTTCCTCGTTGTCGTCGCCGCGCACTTCTTTGCCCGCATCAATCGTTTGTTGAATACGCGTGTGCAGGCGGCGGATCAGTTCTTCCTCATCCACCGAGAATTCTATCACGGCATCGATCTTGCGGCCCTTGTCGGCAAGCATGGCATCGAGCGCCTGTGCCTGATCCACCGTGCGCGGGAAGCCGTCAAAGATCACGCCCTTGGCGCAATCGGGCTGTTCGATGCGTGATGCAATCATATCGACCACGACGGAATCGGGAACCAGATCGCCTGCATCCATAAGCGCTTTGGCTTTTTTGCCCAGATCAGAACCCGCGGCAATTTCCGCGCGCAACATATCGCCGGTGGAGAGTTGTTTCAAACCATATTCCTGTTCCAGAATTTTGGCTTGCGTGCCCTTGCCCGCGCCCGGCGGACCAATGACAATAATATACATTCCTAGCGTCTCCCGTCCCGTGTTCCCTTGAGTTTGGCCTTCTTGATGAGGCCCTCATATTGATGTGCGATAAGATGTGAATGCACTTGTGCCACCGTATCCATCGTCACCGACACCGCGATCAAAAGCGATGTACCGCCGAAGTAGAACGGAATGTTGTAGTGCGAGATCATGATCTCCGGCAACAAGCAGATGAACACCAGATAGAGTGCGCCGAGCAGCGTGATGCGTGTGAGCACGTAATCCAGATAGTCGGCTGTGTGCTTGCCGGGGCGGATACCGGGAACGAAGCCGCCGTATTTGCGCAGCATCTCGGCGTTCTCTTGCGGGTTAAACACGATGGCCGTGTAGAAGAACGCGAAGAACACAATCAGGCCGCCATACAGTGCCATGTACAATGGCTGGCCGTGTTGCAGATACGAGACGATCTGCGAGAGGATGCCACCCTGATTCGCCGCGCCCGTGAAGTTCACGATCGTGAGCGGCAACAACAGCAAGGAGGATGCGAAGATCGGCGGGATAACGCCCGACGTGTTAAGTTTGAGCGGCAGGTGGTTTTGTTGCCCCATGCTCATCTGTCCGCCGGCTTGGCGTTTCGGATATTGTACCAGAACGCGGCGTTGCGCACGTTCCATGAACACGATGAACGCAATGACGCCGACAACCATGATAAACAATGCCAGCATGGTCAGCGGGTTGAATTGTCCCTGACGGCCCAGTTCTAGAACGGAGCCCAGAGCGCGCGGCAAGCCCGCCACAATCCCTGCGAAGATGATAAGAGAAATACCGTTACCGATGCCGCGTTGCGTAATCTGTTCGCCCAGCCACATCAGGAATACAGTGCCGCCGACGATGGTGATGACCGTGGACATGCGGAAGAACATGCCGGGATCGATCACGGCGGAACCGAGCGAGGATTGCATGCCTTCCAGACCGACGGCCAGACCGTAGGCCTGAACCGAGGCCAAAACCACGGTCAGATAGCGCGTGTATTGGTTGATCTTGGTGCGGCCCGCCTCGCCCTCTTTTTTCAGGGCTTCGAGTTTTGGCGACATGGCCGAGCCTAGTTGCATGATAATCGAGGCCGAAATGTAGGGCATGATATTCAGCGCGAAGATCGTCATACGTTGCAAGGCACCGCCAGAGAACATGTTGAACATGTCCAGAATACCGCCGCCCTTTTGATTGTAGATGCTCTCCCACACGGCAGGATCAATGCCTGGAACAGGAATATAGGTGCCAAGGCGATATACCAGCAAAGCCCCCAGAACGAACCAGATGCGTTTCTTGAGTTCCGTAGCCTTGGAGAACGCGCCCCAGTTGGCATTTTTGGCTAATTGTTCGACGGCGGAGGCCATAGCGGTTTTGTACCTTTTTAACGAAGAGAATGATTGCTAGTCTTTGTAGAAAATTTAACCAGCGTTAACAAGAGGCATACGGCGCAATTTATCGGGTTTTTTGAGCCTTTTTTACAGGGCGGCGCAACATGTTAACCATATGCTCCGGCTCAAGATTTATTTTGACATAACTAACAACCAGTGATAGAAAACCGCCCATTATTAAAATTTCAGGAGCATTGATATGGCTTTGATCCCTTATTTCAGCCCCGAGGCGAAAATCGAGCGCGCGGAGCGCCGTATCGAACGTGCCTGCGAGAGCATCGCAGATGCCGCCCTTCAGATGGAAGCCTATGGCCGTATGAGCGCCATTACAAAACTGGCCGATATTGGTGGCAAATATGCGGCAGAATATATCGCCCGTATTGGTGAGTTCACCAATGCCCCCATCGTGACAAAACATGCCGCAGACAAACTGAAAACCATGCCCAATGGCGTTAAGCTTATAGGCTCTATGGCCGATAGCGATACGCCCTACAGAGCTTCCGATATCTTAGAAGCATTGGAAAAGATCGGAACCAAAGAAGCCTATGCTGTAATGGTCAACGTGGCTCAACGCATGGACAATCAAACCATTGATGAGGAGGTCGCAAAGGCCCTGATCAGTGACGGCGGCGAAATAGCGATGGGACTTTTGCAAACGCATGCCCTTGATCGCCCTCGCGTTATTCCCTCGGCAATCGCCATGTTGCGCAAGGAACCCACGTATCAGTCCGCGGTTTCCATCCAGTTTCTTTCGACAGTGGCCGATAGAACGCAACTGTCCATGACCGAAGCGGCCAATGCGGTGTTTGATATCGCACGCAAGCAGCCGTCGCATGACATCGGTACCGGTATTCCATACATCGCCACACAAATGGCCCAATCCATCAGCAATCAGGCCTATGTGAAAACCCAGTCGGATGACAAGGAGTTCGGACATCGCCTTCGCCATGTTTTGCAGGAAGCCAGCTTCCTGCCCTGCCTTGACGAACCCGTGAAAGAGCAGGTCAGAAAGGCTTACAGAGACTCAAAAGATATCGCCGAAAGGAAATTCGGCCAATTCCAGATGCATCGCACGCATTAAATTCTAAGAGCCCCGCGAAAGCGGGGTTTTTATGGGCGTTTTCAGACCAACATTTTAGGCGTATCCTATTCTCATACCGTCATTCCGAACCCTTTAGGGTGAGGAATCTTCGCCTTCCATTTTAAGCCAAAGATCCCTCCGCGCGTCCGCGTTCGGGATGATGTTAAGAGAATAGGATGATGTATGCAGATCGCTTTTCAAATTCTTTATGCGCTTGTTATTTTGCTACACGTCTATTTCGCCGTGCTCGAGATGGCGCTTTGGAAAAAGCGTGTCCCAAAAATATTTGGCATCAGCCAAGACTTCGCGGACAAAAGCGCGGCGCTCGCTTCCAACCAAGGGCTGTACAATCTGTTTTTGGTCGTTGCTCTTCTCATCGGATTTTTTCATCCGCTGTTTGTGTTGTATGGATTGGGGTGCGTGATTGTCGCAGGGATCTGGGGCGCTATCACGGTGAACAAACGCATCTTTTTCGTGCAAGGACTCCCTGCCCTTCTCGCACTCGCCCTTTATCTTTTGGGCCAATAAAAAAACCCCGCTGTGAGAGCGGGGTTTTAATTCTTTGCCGTCCAGGTTTACTTTGCTTTTTTGCGAACGACCGGTGCCACTTCGATCTTGATGATCTCGAGCGAACCGCCAGCCTTGGAAACAGCTTCTGCCGCCGATTTCGTCGCGCCAGAGATTTTCAAGGACACTTTGGATTTCAACGTGCCGTTGCCGATCAGACGAACGCCATCGCGTTTGTGGCTGATAACTTTGTTCTTCAGTAGCGTGTCTTCGTCGATCACGCCTTTGGTGTCGATGAGTTTGGAGGCAATTGCCTGCTCCAGACGAGCCAGCGTAACGATGGCGTATTCTTTACCAAAGAAGTTCTTGAAGCCATGTTTTGGCAGACGCATGTACAGAGGCATCTGACCGCCTTCGAAGCCCTTGATGGCTACGCCGGAACGGGCTTTTTGACCTTTAACACCAACGCCGGCGGTTTTACCTTTACCGGAGCCGATACCACGACCAACGCGCTTGTAGTTGTGCTTCGCGCCTTCGTTCGGTTTCAATTCATTCAGTTTCATATCGTTTCTCCCAAAGACGCTTCTTAAGCGGCTTCTTCCACTTTCACGAGGTGTTGTACCGCGCGGATCATGCCGCGAACAGACGGCGTGTCTTCCAGAACGCTGGTGCGGCGGATTTTGTTCAGGCCCAGACCGATCAGGGTCTGACGCTGGATCGGCAGACGCCCAGCAGGCGACGCGATCTGCGTTACCGTGATGGTCTTACCGGATTTCTTTTCGGCTTTTGGTGCCGCTTTTTTGGCCGGAGCCTTTTTTGCTTCAGTCATTGTCGTTCACCTTATTCTTCGTCGGAAGAAGCGTCTGCTTCACCGGCTTTGGTGCCTTCGCGTTGAGCCACGACATCCGAAACCTTCTTGCCGCGGCGAGCCGCAACTTGACGGGGGGATTGCATGAATTTCAGCGCTTCGAGCGTTGCGTTGACCATGTTGTAAGGGTTGTTGGAGCCTGTCACTTTCGCGACAACGTCCTGAACGCCCAAGCATTCGAACACAGCGCGCATCGGACCGCCCGCGATGATTCCTGTACCCGTCGGAGCCATGCGCAGAACCACTTTACCGGCGCCGAAGTGGCCCTTGATGTCGTGGTGCAACGTGCGGCCATCGCGCAGAGGAATACGGATCATTTTGCGTTTGGCTTGGTCGGTTGCCTTTTTGATGGCATCCGGCACTTCTTTGGATTTTGCATGGCCTGTGCCAACGCGGCCACGGCCATCGCCGATGACTACGAGAGCAGCGAAACCGAAACGGCGTCCGCCTTTGACCACTTTCGCAACGCGGTTAACGGCCACGAGTTTCTCGATGAACTCGGACTCTTCTTTTTCGCGTGGTTGTCTGTCTTGTTTTGCCATTATCATGTGCTCCTTAGAAATCCAGGCCGGCTTCGCGCGCGCTTTCCGCCAGAGCCTTGATACGGCCATGGTAGAGGAACGCTCCGCGGTCAAATTGTACTTTCTTCACGCCGGCTTTTTTGGCGCGTTCGGCAACGAGTTTGCCTACTTTAACGGCTGCGTCGGCATTGCCGCCGTTTTTCAGGCCCAGATCCTTGTCGGCGCTGGAGGCAGAAGCCAGCGTAACGCCTGCAACGTCGTCGATAACCTGTGCGTAGATGCCTTTGTTCGTGCGGTGCACGGACAGGCGCGGACGGATTTCGCGGTTCGGGTTCTGATTGATGTTGATAGTACGCAGTTTTCCACGTGTTGTGAAACGGCGTCTGTCAAAGCTGCTAAGTCTTTTTCCCATGGCTTTGCTTCCTTATTTCTTCTTGCCTTCCTTCATGTGGACATACTCGCCGGTGTAGCGGATGCCTTTACCCTTGTATGGTTCAGGGCGTTTGAAGGAACGGATTTTTGCGGCGGCTTGACCAACAGCTTGTTTGTCGATGCCTTCGATTTTGATTTTCGTCTGATCGGCGACGGCGATTTTGATGCCGGCCGGAATGTCGTAACGAACTTCATGGCTGAAACCGAGCTGGAGAACCAGCGTGTTGCCTTGAAGGGCGCAACGGTAACCAACGCCCTGGATTTCCAGAGATTCGCTGTAGCCGTCTTTGACGCCGACAACGATGTTCTTTACCAGCGTGCGCATCGTCGGCCAGAGTTTCTTGGCGCGAAGAGAATTCACGCGTTGCTCGAGCTTGACTTTGCCTTCTACCAGCTTGACCGAAACGTCTTCGTGAACGATGACGGACAGTTCGCCTTTCGGGCCTTTTGCTTTTACGGTCTGGCCGGAAACGTCAACGGTGACGCCTTCTGGTACTGCAACCGGGTTTTTACCAATACGGGACATTGCCTATCTTCCTTCTCTTAGAACACCTGGCAGAGGACTTCGCCGCCCACATTCGCGGCTTTCGCCTTGTGGTCAGCCATCACGCCCTGCGGGGTGGACAGGATTTTAATACCAAGACCGTTGTAGAACTGGCCCAAACCTTTGATCTGCGTGTACACGCGACGACCTGGCTTGGACACGCGCTTCAGTTCGCGGATCACTGGCTGGCCGGCATCGTACTTCAGCTCGATGCTCAGTTCTTTCTTGTTCGTGCCGGCATCAACGGTTTTGTAGCCGCGGATGAAGCCTTCATCGGTCAGAACCTTGCAGACCGCTTCCAAAAGTTTGGAGTACGGCGCCGTGATTTTCGGCAAACGGGCGTTCTGGCCGTTTCTGATGCGTGTCAGCATGTCGCTGAGGGGATCATTCATAGACATTGTGTACTCTCCCTTACCAGCTGGATTTCGTTACGCCCGGCAGTTCGCCGCGCGATGCGAGGTTGCGAAGTGCGATGCGGCACAATTTAAACTTACGGAAGTTACCGCGTGGACGACCCGTCAAGGCGCAACGGTTACGCTGGCGCGTCTTGGACGAGTTGCGCGGCATTTCGGCCAGCTTCAGGACAGCGGCAAAACGCTCTTCCATCGGGGCTTCCTTGTTCGCGATAACGGACTTGAGCTTCACGCGCTTGTTTTCCAAGCTCTTGTTGAGCTTGCGGCGCTTGAGGTCTCTGTTTACTGCACTGACTTTTGCCATGTGTTTTTCTTCCTTACCAATTAGTTGCGGAACGGCATATCGAAGCCGCGGAGCAATTCTTTTGCCTGTTCGTCATTCGCTGCGGTGGTGCAGATGATGATATCCATACCGCGCATGACCGTTACTTTGTCGTACTCGATTTCCGGGAACACGATCTGCTCTTTCAAGCCGAACGCGTAGTTGCCGCGGCCATCGAAGCTCTTGCCATTGATGCCGCGGAAGTCGCGGATACGTGGCAGGGCGATCGTCACCAGACGGTCCAGGAATTCGTACATTTTTTCGCGGCGCAGGGTAACCTTGCAACCGATATCCATATTTTCGCGAACCTTGAAGGACGCGTTGGATTTACGAGCCTTCGTGATAACGGGCTTTTGACCGGCGATCAGAGCAAGTTCAGCGGCGGCGGCTTCAACGGCCTTACGATCCGTCGTGGCTGCGCCAACACCCATGTTGATCACGATCTTGTCCAGCTTTGGAATCTGGTAGTCGTTCTTGAAGCCGTACTTGGCTTTCAGAGCGGCTTTCAGTTTCGCTTCATAGCGTTCTTGAAAACGCGGCGTGTATTTTTTTTCTGCTTTTGCCATTGTCATGTCCTCTTAGAGCGTTTCGCCGGATTTCTTGGCGACGCGCACTTTCTTGCCGTCTTTCAGCGTTTTAAAGCCGATGCGGGTGGCTGTGCCTTTTTTCGGATCGACCAAAGCCACGTTGGAAACATGGATGGACAGTTCCTTGTCTTCGATGCCGCCAGCAGCAAACTGCGTCGGCTTCGTGTGTTTTTTCACGACTTTAACGCCGGAAACAATAACGCGGTTTTCCGTCGGAATGGCTTTGAGGACTTCGCCCTTCTTGCCTTTATCCTTGCCGGTAAGAACGATTACTTGATCGCCTTTTTTGATTTTCATTTTCGGGGCGGTCATTAGAGCACCTCTCCTGCGAGCGAGATAATTTTCATGTAGCCTTTACCACGCAGTTCGCGGGTAACCGGGCCGAAGATACGTGTTCCGATCGGCTCTCCGGCTGGATTGATCAGCACGCAGGCGTTTGTGTCGAAACGGATTTTTTCGCCGTTGGCGCGGTTCAAACCGTGCTTGGAACGAACGATAACGGCTTTACGCACATCACCTTTTTTAACGCGTCCGCGTGGAATAGCGTCCTTGATGGAGACAACGACGATATCGCCGATGTTCGCCGTGCGGCGCTTGGAGCCGCCAAGAACCTTGATACACTCGACGCGACGTGCGCCAGAGTTATCGGCTACTTCCATGTTAGATTGCATCTGGATCATGTTTTAAATCCTTCTTTGCCTTACTTGTCTCTAATTATGCCTTGGCTTTTTTCGCAGCCGGTTTCTTTGCCGGAGCCTTTGCTGCTTTCGGAGCAGCGGCCTTGGCTTTCGGCGCGGAGGATTCGGTCGGCGCCTTCAGGGCCGGGCCTTGCTCTTTGCCGTCTTTAATCAGTACCCAGCTCTTGCGCTTGGAAATCGGAGCGCATTCGATGATCTGAACTTTTTCACCGGCTTTTGCCGAGTTGTTTTCATCGTGCGCAGCGTATTTATCCGTGCGCTTCAGGTATTTTTTGTAGATCGGGTGGATGTAGCGACGCTCGACCAGAACGGTGATCGTTTTGTCCATCTTGTCGCTGACGACTGTGCCTTCCAATACACGACGTGGCATATTCTCTTCTCCTTACGCTTTCTTAGCGGCTTTTTTGGCCGGAGCTTTTGCAGGCTTCGCTGTTGCAGCTTCGGTCTTTGCATTCATTTGCGTTTTCACGCGGGCGATGTCGCGGCGCATTTTGCGCAAGGACGCCGTGTTTTCCAGTTGGCCGCCAGCGCGCTGCAGTCGGGCATTGAATTGCGCCTTGCGGGCATCCATCAGCGCCTTTTGCAGTTCGTCTTGGCTTTTACCTTTCAGGTCTTCAGCTTTCATCGTTTCTTACCTTCTTTAATTACGCGCCGATACGAGCAACGAATTTCGTTGCCATCGGCAGTTTCGCGGCGGCCAGCTCGAGAGCCTCTTTCGCGAGTTGTTCGGATACGCCATCCAGTTCGAACAGGATGCGGCCCGGCTTGACGCGGCAGACCCAGAATTCAGGGTTACCTTTACCGGAGCCCATACGTACTTCGAGCGGCTTTTTCGAAACCGGAACATCGGGGAATACGCGGATCCACACCTTGCCCTGACGCTTCATGTGACGTGCGATGCAACGGCGAGCCGCTTCAATCTGACGCGCCGTGATACGCTCTGGTTTCATAGCCTTAAGGCCGAATGCGCCAAAGGAAAGCGTCGCTCCTCCTTTTGCATCGCCATGGATACGGCCCTTGTGGGCTTTTCTGAATTTCGTTTTCTTCGGTTGCAGCATGTTCCAACTTCCGTTTCGACATAAAAAAAGTTTCAATCACATGGACTTAAAACCGCTCGCGGCTCCAGTTCCCATATGGTTCAATCCGACAATAAAGTCCGGGATTTTTTAAATTCGCGCGGACTATATAATCATTTAATATTTATTACCAGTAGTTTTTTGAGCCTTTTTTCAAGAAAACAGGCTCAAAGCTAATCCTTTGAAAGGATTAAGAATTTTGGCGTGGTGCGCCAACATTATCACCCATGCGCTTGTCACGGGCCATTGGATCGTGGGCCATAATGTCGCCCTTGTAGATCCAAACCTTCACGCCGATGATCCCGTAGGTCGTCAACGCTTCGGAGAAGCCATAGTCCAGATCAGCGCGCAACGTGTGCAATGGCACGCGGCCTTCGCGGTACCATTCGGTACGAGCGATGTCAGTTCCGCCGAGACGGCCCGATACGTTGATACGGATACCTTGACCGCCCAGACGCTGAGCCGATTGAACGGCACGCTTCATGGCGCGGCGGAAGGAAACACGACGCTCGAGCTGTTGGCAAACGCCTTCAGACACGAGTTGCGCATCGATTTCCGGCTTGCGGATTTCAACGATGTTCAGGGCGACTTCGGAACCGGCGCGGGAAGAAAGATCCTTACGCAGTTTTTCGATGTCGGCGCCTTTTTTACCGATGATAACGCCCGGACGCGCCGTGTAGACGGTCACTTTCGTGTTTTTCGCGGCGCGCTCGATAACAACTTTCGAGATACCGGCGGCTTTCAGTTTTGTCTGCACGTATTTGCGCAGTTCCAGATCCTGAACCAGCTTGTCCGCATATTTGCGGTCATCGAACCAGCGGGAGTCCCAGGTACGATTGATGCCGACGCGCAGACCGATTGGATTTACTTTTTGACCCATAGTATGGAGCTCCTATTCCTTGTCCTGCTTGGTTGCGGCTTTCTTTTTAGCAGCCGGTTTTTTTGCTGTTTCTTTTTTCGGTGCGGCGGCTTCCGATTTCGGCGTAGCTTTTTTCGGAGCTGGCTTTTTCGGAGCGGCTTTCATCGCATCGCCTTCGCGCACGATGATCGTCAAACGCGAAAAATGTTTTTCGATCGGGGCAGCGCGGCCGCGGGCACGGGCGGAGAAGCGACGCATCTTAACTGATTTGCCAACATAGGCTTCGGCGACAATCAGCTTGTCCACGTCGAGGTTGTGGTTGTTTTCCGCGTTGGCGACAGCCGAGGCCAGCACTTTGCGAACATCCTGAGCAATGCGGCGGTTGGAGAATTCCAGATCAACCATCGCTTTGCCGGCAGCTTTGCCGCGGATCATTGCCGCAACAAGGTTCAACTTGCCGGGGCTTGTGCGCAGAAACTTGGCCATTGCCATGGCTTCATTATCCTTAACGCGTCTTTCGTTTGTTGTTTGTCCCATAATAAGCCTCTATTCCTTATTTCTTGGCCGCAGCTTTTTTATCGCCGCCGGAGTGGCCTTTATATTCGCGCGTCGGCGAAAATTCACCGAGCTTGTGTCCGATCATCTGGTCGGAAACCAGAACCGGAATGAATTTTTTGCCGTTGTGAACGCCAAAGGTAAGACCAACCATCTGCGGCAGGATCGTCGAACGACGGGACCATGTCTGGATGATGGTGTTCTTGCCAGCTGCACGGGCCGCTTCCACCTTTTTGAGGAGGTAACGGTCGATAAACGGACCTTTCCATGTTGAACGTGCCATACCTTAAGCTCCTTATTTCTTCTTGCGACGGATGATGAACTTGTCCGTCTTTTTGTTTTTACGTGTTTTGGCACCCTTGGTCGGTTTACCCCATGGTGTGACAGGGTTACGACCGCCGGAGGTACGGCCTTCACCGCCTCCATGTGGGTGATCGACAGGGTTCATGGCAACGCCGCGAACATGTGGGCGTTTGCCTTTCCAACGGGAACGTCCGGCTTTACCGAAGTTCTGGTTCATGTGGTCCGGGTTGGACACCGCACCAACAGTCGCCATGCAGTCTTGCGGGATGATGCGGAGTTCGCCCGATGCCAGTTTGACCTGCGCGTAACCGGAATCACGGCCTACGAGCTGGGCATAAGTACCGGCGGAGCGGCACATCTGCGCGCCTTTACCGGCTTTCATCTCGATGTTGTGAATGATCGTGCCGACAGGCATGGATTTCAGCATCATGGCATTGCCTGGCTTGATGTCGGCTTTTTCGCCAGCGATGATGACATCGCCAACCGCCATGCGCTGAGGCGCGATGATGTAGGCCTTTTCGCCATCTTCATAAGAGATCAGCGCGATAAACGCCGTGCGGTTCGGGTCGTATTCCAGACGCTCGACCGTTGCAGGCGTGTCGAATTTCTTACGCTTCCAATCGATGATACGGTAACGCTGTTTGTGACCGCCGCCGCGCTGGAACGCCGTGACGCGACCCATGTTGTTACGACCACCGGTTTTCTTCTTACCTTCGGTCAGGTTCTTTTCAGGTGCGCCTTTGTGCAGGGCGTCCCGTTCGATCAGGATCAAGCCGCGTGTACCCGGCGTAATCGGTCTAAATTGTTTTAGTGCCATTTTCTTTACTACCTTTCTCCATTATCGGCGGAGTGCCATAGTTAGTTTTGTTCTTACAAACCGGATCCAACGTCGATGGATTGACCATCTTCGAGCGTTACGATCGCTTTTTTAACATCCGAACGGAAAGCCGTGATGCCTTTGAAGCGTTTGGTCTTGCCTTTCTGGATCAGCGTGTTGACTTTCGTCACCTTCACTTTGAAAAGCGCTTCAACGGCGGCTTTGATATCCGGCTTCGTTGCCTTGACCGGAACCTTGAACGTCACCTGGCCGTGCTCGGAACCCATCGTGGATTTTTCCGTGACAACCGGAGAGGCGATGATTCCATACATCCACTCGGCGACTTTTTTCGTGTCTTCTTTTTTCTTCGCAGCCATTGTCTTAGCCTTTCAGTCGTTCGGTAAGTTGGTCAACGGCATCCTTTGTCATGACGAGGACGTCGCGACGCAGGATATCGTAAACGTTTGCGCCTTGGCTTGGCAGGACATCGATCTTCGGCAGGTTGCGCGTGGCACGTGCGAAGTTTGCATCGATTTCATTGCCGCCGACGATCAGGGCGGATTCGATTCCGAACGCCTTGAATACATCGACCATGGCTTTTGTTTTGTGGTCTTTTGGCGCCAGTGCGTCAACGATGATCAGCTTGCCTTCTTTCGCTTTGGAAGAAAGGACGGACTTCAGCGCAAGCTGACGTACCTTGCGTGGCAGTTCCGTGGCATGGCTGCGGACAACCGGACCG
>QFQB01000058.1 GCA_003241475.1 Micavibrio aeruginosavorus | reverse complement strand
GACACCCAACAATGTGTGTTCGACCTTCAAGAAATGTTCACCGATGATCGACAGGCCGCTTTTGGGCATCAGGTGGTGAACGTCAGCCACACGACCTGCGAGTGTATTGTCCACTGGAATCATGGCCAGATCGGCCGCGCCGTTTTGAACGGCCGCAAAAGCCTCTTCAAAGGTATCGCAAGGCATGGTTTCCAGCGCGGGAAACATCTCGCGGCAGGCGATATCGGAATAGGCGCCGTGCGCCCCCTGAAAGGAAATTTTCTTTGCGTTACCCGTACCCATATTCGCGGCGGCCCTTGATTTTTCTTTTGCCTGACTTTACACCGTAAGACCATAAATCGCCCATTGGCGGGCGGTGTCCACTGGTATAGGCTTAAACGCCGAATTATTGCAAGGCGTCAGTTCCTTAAGACGTTTTGCCTTCAAGACAAACTCAAGGGGTCCTTTATGGGCGGTATGGAATTTAACAAGATTTTCGCAGCTATACTTGTGGCGGGCATTGTCGCCATGCTCGGAGGGTTCGTTGCCAAGCAATTGATACATCCTCACAAGCTCGAAGAAGACGCCTTCAAAATCGAAGCGATGGAAACCGCTGGTCCCGGTGGCGCGGCGGCTCCGGCCGGACCCGAGCCGATCATGGCCCTGATCGCGGCGGCCGATGTTGCCAAGGGCGAGAAAATCGCCAAGGCTTGCGCCGCATGTCACACATTTCCAAAAGGTTCGCCTTCGGGTGTTGGCCCGAACCTCTGGGGCGTTCTGGGCGGTCCAAAAGACCATATGCCCGGCTATGCCTACTCCGGCGCGTTGCTGGAAGTCGGCGGCAAGACATGGACCTATGAAGAGCTGAACAAGTTCCTCTACAAGCCTAAGGCCTATGCAAAGAACACGAAAATGAGCTATGCGGGCCTGAAAAAAGGTGAGGATCGCGCGGCTTTGATCGCATGGCTACGCACGCAATCGGATTCGCCGGCCGCTTTGCCGACCGATGCCGAAATCGCCAAAGAACAAGCTGATCTTGGTTCGAAAGAAGCGCCGGTCGCAGATGCTGCCAAGACGGATGCGGCATCTCCAGCCGCCGCGCCTGCCGCGCATTAACAAGATTGAATGATTTTGAAAAAGCGCCCTGCGGGGCGCTTTTTTGTGTTCAGGCTTTTTGATCCCAGCCGCCCGTTTCCGTTTGCTGATAGTAGGACACGCTATGTCCGGCCTCTTTATAGGCTTTCCAGCGCGCGCGTCCGGCGGCTACAGAGTCATCGTCTCCGCCATCAAGGAAGTCACAACATAGCGTAAAATCTGCGATGTTTTCGGGGACAGTGTGCTGGTTACAAAGGACCAGCATGTCTGCCTGATTGGGGTTTTCCGCTATGGCGGTCAGGTAAACTGGTTGTTGCTCCTTGTTCTTATCCGCCGCCGCGCCATGTGGCAGGAAGCTATCGGGATTGTAGGTCCAGAAGTGATCGTTGAAATAATCGACCTGCGCTTCGTCTGCGAACCGCACGACGATTTTGCGGCCACCGGCAAGCGCCTTGCTCAGGATGGCGGGTAGCGCTTGCTCCAAAGATTGGGTGAGAAGATGGTAAAAGCGGATATCAGCCACGAGACACCCCTTTCGGTGGGTACGCATGGGTCTGACCATGCACGTCTGTGACGTTGTATGTCCCGTTTTCGAGCGATTCCAGATAGGAAGGCGTGAGCGGAATTTTGCCGAATCCGCCCGGAATGTCGAGTACATAGGTCGGATAAGCCAAGCCGGTTACGCGGCCACGCAGGGTGCGCATAATATCCTGTCCCTCTTTTATAGTCACACGGAAATGGGACGTACCCGTTGCCATATCGGGATGATGGAGATAGTACGGCTTGACACGGTTGGCCAGAAGCGTGCGGAACAGTTGTTCGAGTACAGCGGCATCGTTGTTGATCCCTTTCAAAAGTACGCTCTGCGATAAAAGTGTGGCGCCGCTCAACGACAAACGTCTGAATACGGCCTGTACCGTACCATCAATTTCCTGCGGGTGGTTGACGTGCAGGACGACATACAGCGCTTTGGGCTGTTTTTGGAACAGCGCAACCAATCCATCGTCTATCCGCGCCGGATGGACCAGCGGTGCGCGGGTATGAAAGCGGATGATCTCAAGATGATTAATCTCGTTCAAAGCATCAAGAATGTTCTCGAGGCGCCGGTTGGAGAGCGTGAGAGGATCGCCGCCCGAAAAAATCACCTCGCGGATTTGTGGATTGGCGCGGATATAATTTATCGCGTCCCCTATTTCGAAAGGCGTTAGAACGCCTTTTCCCTGACCGACCATATCTTTTCGAAAACAAAAACGGCAATAGACAGCGCAGGTGTCCGTTACCTTGAACAGCACGCGGTCGGGGTAGCGGTGGACCAATCCTTTGACGGGACTGTGCGCGTCATCTCCGATAGGGTCACTGTCTTCTTCGGGCAGAATAATGTTTTCCCGTGTATCAGGTAGATATTGGCGGGCGACGGCGTCGTCCGGCGCGCGGATGGTGCGCCGGACCTGTTCCGTCAGCAGGACATCGGGTTCGGTTTTAGAAGCAGGCTTTTGCATTACGCATAGTTATCAAGCACCATGCGGTAAAGCAAGCGTACGCCAAAACCGGTCGCGCCTTTGGGCACGGTGGGCTTATCGGATTTCCACCACGCCGTTCCGGCGATATCGAGGTGCGCCCACGGCGTGCCGGTTTCGATGAAGTGCTCGAGAAAGCCTGCAGCCGAGCAGGAACCGCCGTAGCGGCCCAGATTTCCAAGGTTTTTCAAATCGGTAATATTGTTCGTCATCTCGTCGCGGTACGCCTGATCGAGCGGCATGCGCCATAATTTCTCGCCCGTGTCCTTGCCGGCTTTTTCAAGTTGAGACCATAGTTTGTCGTCATTGACGAACGCGCCCGCATACTCGTACCCGAGCGCCACCATGATGGCGCCTGTCAGCGTGGCCAGATCAACGATCATGCTCGGTTTATAGGTTTTTTGCACATAGGTCAGCGCATCGCACAGCACGAGGCGGCCTTCGGCATCCGTGTTCAGGACTTCGATGGTTTTACCGGACAGCGAGGTTACGATATCGCTGGGACGATAGGCGCGGTCGGAGGGCATGTTTTCGGCCAGACCGATAACGCCCACAACATCGACTTTGGCCTTGGAAAGAGCCAGTGCGCGGATCAAGCCGACCACGGCGGCGGAACCGCCCATATCCATTTTCATCTCTTCCATGCCAGCGGCGGGCTTGATGGAAATGCCGCCCGTATCGAAGGTTACGCCTTTGCCGACAAACGCCAATGGTCCTTTGGATTTTTTGGAAGAGCCTGCGCCGTTCCAACGCATGACGACCACGCGCGGCGGGCGGATGGAGCCGACGCCGACGGCCAGATGTGCGCCGAAGCCGAGCTTTTCCATTTTCTTTTCATCGAGGACTTCGACCTGTACGCCGAGCGGCTTCAGGATTTTGACCACAATATCGGCATAGCTTGCGGGGTAGAGGACATTTGGCGGTTCGCTCACCAGATCGCGCGCCAAGAGTACGCCTTGTGATACGGCATCATACGCCGCAAACATTTTGGCGGCGCCGGCGGCATCCGTGACAATGGCAACGTCTTTCAAAGAGGCTGAATTTTTCTTCGCGTCCCCGTTTTTATCCTTTGCAGATTTTGATTTGTACTTGTCGAAGCTATAGTCGCGCAAGCGCAGGCCCGAGGCGAACGCCGCGACGGCTTCGGCGGCATCTACCTTGGTTTCTTTCGCGGCGTCGAAGAGCACGGCAACCTGTTGCGCGGCGATGGCTTTAAGCGCGGTGAACGTCTTGCCGCCCGCATTTTCAAAAGCCAGCACGTCCAGTTTTTTGAGGTCGCCCAATCCGATGACCAGCGCCTGCTTGTAGCCTGCTTTTTCTGGCAGGATGACGGAGAGCATATCGCCATGCCCACCCTTGAAGGCCGTGCGTGTTTCAATCGCCGCGGCAATCAATCCGTCAGCCTTTTTGTCGAGGGCAACGCCGGAAGGCAGGAGTCTTCCTTTTTCGGCTGCAAAAACAACAACCGTGTCGGTTTTGGCTTTGGGGGATTTGGCAAAAGAAAGGGAGATCGGCGCGCTCATGAACATATTCCTGAAAAAGCTAATGGATGGACGGAGAAGGATAATCCGTTTATGTAGATAGCATAAAACGAATGAGCCTGAAAACCAGAGGAATTCTCAAAGGTTATTTTAGGGCCGCAAACGGGCATCACGGTATATTCATGGTCTATGACCGCTATCTTTTGAAAAATGTCTTGTGGGCGACGCTGTTTACGGCGCTCTCTCTTGCGGCTGTTATCATGCTCACGCAGTCGCTGCGCTTCCTCGAGCTTATTATCAATTCCGGCGCGTCGAGTTTTTCTTTCCTCATTTTGACGTTCCTGGCGATGCCGCGCTTTTTCGAGGTGATCCTGCCTATCGCGCTGATGATCGGCACGGTCTTCATCTATAACCGCATGAGTTCGGACAGCGAGATGGTCGTCATGAAATCATCGGGCTATTCGCCCTTGCGCTTGTCACGGCCCGCCTTGATGCTGGCGGCGATCATCACGCTCGTTGTCTTCGTGATTACCGCATGGATCGCGCCGCTCTCGCTGTCGAAAATGCAAACAATGCGCGTAACCATCAAGGCCCAATATTCGGCGCTTTTGTTGCGCGACGGCATTTTCAACGCCATCGGCAAGGATTTGACGGTTTATGTGCATCATCGGGCTGATGACGGCGCTCTTGAGGGTCTTTTGATCCACGATTCGCGCGATCCAACAACGCCGCCTGTCACCATTCTGGCCAAGCGCGGCGTTATCGTGAGCGATGAAGAGGGGCAACAGGTCGTTGTCTATAACGGCTCGCGGCAAGACTACAATCCAAAAACGGGTGCGTTAAACCGTCTCGATTTCGAGCGTTATTCTCTGGACCTTCCGGAAGCCGGCCCTGTGCGCCAGCGCTGGCGGGAGCCGGACGAACGCACGCTCGGCGAGCTTTTGTTTCCGGACAAACAGGCCGTGGACACAGACAAGAAAAAGCGCGAATTTCGCATTGAGGCGCACAGGCGCTTTGTTTCGCCGTTTCTGGCCGTCACTTTTACGCTGGTATCCTTATGCTCGCTGATGCTGGGATTTGTCGATCGCCGCGGACTTGCCTGGCGGATCGTCATCGCAAGCGGTAGCGTCGTTGTGCTACAGGGGCTTTATCTTGTTGCCTATAATCTTGCAAAGGAAAGTATAGCGGGATTGGTTATGATGTATGCGCTGGTCTTTGTACCGCTTATCGTCTGTTTTTATCTGTTGAGCCCTATGTCGGACGGGACAAGATTGCGCGCCCGCCAATGGATCAAGGGACTTGGATGATGAAGAATTTTTTTCCGCCGACGTTGAGCCGCTATCTTGCGCGTGTTTACACAGCGTCTTTTTTGCAATTGCTCGGCATTTTGCTGGGGATCGTGTATCTGTTCGAAACCGTAGAATTGCTACGCCGCGCAGCCAAGTTCGAAAACGTCCCTTTTACGCTGGTGCTCGAGATGGGATTGCTGAAGCTTCCCGAGATAGGGCAGATTATCCTGCCTTTCGCCGTGCTGTTCAGCGCGCTTTATACTTTCTGGTTTTTGGTGCGGCGTCATGAGCTGGTCATAGTCCGCGCGGCGGGACTTTCCGTGTGGCAATTTTTAGGGCCGATCGTCGGCGTTTCACTTTTGATAGGCATCTTTCATATGGCGGTGATAAACCCCATAGGCGCGCTGCTGATTGCACGGTATCAGGCTCTGGAAGTTGCGTATCTTCAGGCGAAGGAAAATACGGTTTCCATCGGCGAGCAGGGCTTATGGCTGCGGCAAAAAACAGATGACGGCGGATTCATCCTGCATGCCGAGCGCGTGAAGATGCCCGAATGGCGGTTGACCGGCGTCACGGTTTTCTTTTTTACGAAGGATGGAGACTTCATCAAGCGCACGGATGCGCAGACGGCTGTGCTGAGCAGCGGGAATTGGACATTCTATAACGTCACGACGAATGCCGGCGGGCAGCCTGTGATGACGGGCTCGGAGGCTTTGGCGACGAATCTTACGGTGAATGAAATCGAAGAGAGTTTTTCAACACCGGAGCAAACGCCTTTCTGGTCCTTGCCGGGGTATATCAAAACCATGGAGGCGACGGGATTCGATTCTAAAAAATTGCGCATCCATTTTCAGACTTTGCTGGCCCAGCCGCTGCTGTTCGCGGCGATGGTGATACTGGCCGCCACCGTGTCTTTGCGAATGACCCGCTTCCAGCCGACGGCCTTGATGATCGGAGGCGGGGTTGTCATCGGTTTTATGGTATTTTTTGCCTCAAGCTTTCTCAAAGCTCTGGGGGCTTCGGACCAAATTCCGGTGATATTGGCCGCATGGTTCCCGCCTTTGATTGCCTTATCGCTGGGAGTCAGTGTCATTCTTACAACAGAGGATGGATGATTTTCAAAAAATGGTGCAGGGCGGATTGATTTGGGTCTATAGCCGTGTATCTTGCAGGGTACTCTGAAGGGGATCTTAGAAAAGTTCTTATTTTTCAGAATAATAGATTGAATTCGAAATATGGTTAATTCGTTGTAAAGACACTTTTGTTATTTTTACTACGGGATTATTTCGGAGTTTTGGGGATATATTAGGTTATGAAAATTATAACGCAATCAAAATATACGATATTGGCCGCTTTGGCCGTTTCGCTCGTCGTGACAGGCTGTGCCAGCACAGGTGTAAAAGAGACGAGCGGCAGTGCCACATTGACGGCAGGAGATGAGCAGATCAGTGACCCGTTCGAGGGCACGAACCGTTTTATGATGAAAGTGAACGAAGGAATCGACAAGGCCGTTCTGGAGCCTGTGGCGCGCGGCTACCGCTATGTAGCGCCCAAGCCTATCCGCAACGGCGTCCGCAATTTCCTGCGCAACCTGAAATCACCAATCGTTATGGCAAACGAATTGTTGCAGGGCGATTTGAAAGGCTTTGCCAATGCATCGGGCCGCCTGTTGATCAACACTACCATCGGTGTTGCCGGTCTGTTTGATATTGCCGATCAAGGCGGCATTCCGTACGAACAAGAAGATTTCGGCCAAACGCTGGCAGTTTGGGGCGTGGGTAACGGTCCTTATATGGTTATTCCGGTTCTAGGCCCATCCACATTGCGTGATGGTACAGGCTTGTTGGTTGACAGCTTTGCCGACCCTGTCCGCATTTACATGTTCAATCATGATCTTGAGTGGCTACATTATACCCGCGTTGGTGTGGGCGTGGTGGATACGCGCGAAGAATACCTCGATATTATCGACGATCTGCGCCGCAACTCCTTCGATTATTATGCTGCAGTGCGTAGCGCTTATTACCAGCGTCGCCAGGCTTTGGTCAGAGATATGGATCCGTCAACGGCGTCTGGACCAGAAATTCCGGACTATCAGGACTAACGCTTCGCGCCCACAAGGGCGCGTTGCCGCAAACTTTCTATAAAAGGGGCCTGATGCTATCATGTAGCTGAAGGCCCCTTTGATGTAGTCGATGACGACCTACATTTATTGGAACCGCAAGAAAAGGATAGAACATGAATACCCGCTTTTTTGTTTTAGGATCTGTTGCGTTGGTGGCTTTGAATGCCGGCGTCGTGCAGGCTTATGCCGCTTCGAATGACTATCGTCCGACTGTTGTTAAGTCGTCGATCCTTTTGACGAAAACGACTGCCGCCCAAAGCGGCATGACGGAAGGGGCCAAAAATTTCATATCCAGCATGGGCGACCGCGGCATCAACTTTCTAGGCGATGCTAAAATGTCCCAGACTGCAAAACAGCCGAATTCAAAAAACTTTTGAACGACAGTTTTGATATGGCGACGATCGGACGTTTTTCTCTGGGCGCTTACTGGAACAAAGCAACTCCCGCCCAGCAAAAAGAGTACCAAAAGCTGTTCAACGACATGATCGTGCGCGTATATTCGCAACGCTTCTCCGATTACAAAGGGCAGAAATTCGATGTTCGCAGTGCCCGGCCGGAAGGCAAGGATACGATGGTGACATCCTTTATTGTGCCGAACGACGGTCCGCAAGTGCAGGTTGATTGGCGTGTGCGGAACAAAGGCGGGGCCTATAAAGTTGTCGATATCATTGTTGAAGGCGTCAGCATGTCGCAAACGCAACGCTCCGATTTTTCCAGCGTGATTCAGCGAGGCGGCGGAAACGTCGATTCTTTGCTGCAGCATTTGCGCCAGTAGAAAGAGCTTTAGCAACAAAAAACCCCGCAAGATGCGGGGTTTTTTGTTATTCTTCCGCTGGCGGCGGCGGTGCATTGTCCCTGGCTTTTGCGCTCTGGTTCTTCGCTTTGAGACTGCTCGAAAGGCCCTGACCGACGTTCTGTATGTTTCCGCCAATCAAGTAGCCGCCCGCGGCAACGTTTGTCATCAAGCCCTGTGCAGGATCGCCGTCGCCTGCACCGAAGCTCTTAACGCCCGAGCCGACCCAGCGCATAATGTTGTCGGGGACAAGATCGACAAGCTTGAAGCAGGGCAATGCCATCATGTACACGATAATGGCATACACGACCGTATAGAAAAACTGATCGACTGTTCCGCGAGCCATCTCCAATTGAGACACTTCTCCACCGGCTCCGTTGCCCAGAGCTTCTTCTCCTTCTGGTGTGAAACAATCAAATGCTCCAACAGTATTCGGGTCGATGTTGTGTCCAGCAAGGTTGCTGATAAGCAAGTAGAAAATACTGTGAAGCACTTTTACAAGGGCTGTGAAAATCGTGATGCCGCCCAAAAAACCAAGAATAATGCAGACAGGCCGGAGAAAAATTTCGAGAATGTAGTAATACCCCATAGCGCCGCCATCACCGGGAACACCTTCACCATCTATGCGCAAATGCCCAAGCGCCCACAACGGCATGGCTACCATTGCCTCGAAAATTCCTTTTACCCATGTCATCACGGCAAAAAAGAAATAAATGAAGGGCAGGAAAGGCAGTACGTAATAAAGCAGTACCCCCATCATCAAGCCGATGATAGCAAATGTAATGAAGAAACCACTGGCCGATTGAAGAACTTGCGATATGTTATATTTGTCCAGCACGGCCGCTATCCCTGCACCCACGCCAAAGCCCGCTGCTGCTGCAAAGGCGCTAATCGCATGCTCCACCATAGCCCGTCCGACCGAGGATAATTGCGCCAAAGGATGAATGTCCGTGTTTTTACACATGTCGAAAAGGCCGCGCGTGCCCAAAAAGACGTTCATAGTGTCGATAATTATGTTTCCGGATAATTCGTTGTCTTTTGACTCAGGAATATTTTCCATTGTTGTAGCACTGCCTTTTGTCGCCCAATATTTGTAGGCCTGGTTCAAAACCAATGCGACTTCGCGTTGTTCGGGAACTTCAAATATAACAGGCTTCCCAGAGGAATAATTGGGTGTGTAAAGTTCTGTGATCGGTGTCGTGGTATCTTCTTTTTTCTTCTCGGTATGAATATATTCCATGACTTGAGGCATGCGTCTGATGTTGGGAACGGCAAGAACTGCAGCCGTTACAGCACCATTTTGTTCTGCAATTTTATTGAACCATATGCCTGCGCCGGCCCAACCAAGCTGTAGTACCGGGTCATTAATCCAGCCGTCTTGCACACGTTGGCGTTGCATGGCTTCTGTCAGAGCCTCTTGAATGAACGTAGACATGCTACTTAAGAAAAGTGTTTTGGGAATGCTGCCGACGTGCCTGGTCATGTCCGGATAAGGATTACGTGGAAGCACTGTTGAATAGCTTGATGTAAAATCGCGGCCAAAATCATTCATGGAAAGATTATCAGGGCAGGTGCCTATGCCGCCTGAATTTCCATTCCAAAGGCACCCTAACAGCGCGAGATAGGCTTGTTGCATGTAGGCCGCACCAGGCTGCGCTTGGTCGACAATCGTTAAGCTCAATTCTCCACAATAAGGTAAAACCGCGCCTGCTTCAGTCGGATATTTTTCCTGACTTTTTTCGCCGTAACGGATAAAAATCGTACCGCCTTGCGCACGACTTACCAAATCAACAAAGGCCGGAGCTCCGTTCATCTCAATCGATCCGCCCTCGCCGGCGCCGAAAACGATATAAGGACGAATATCAAGGCTCTCAATACGGCCTTCCGCCCATGAACAGGTGCGAGCCACTGTCATAAACGCACCAATATCTTGAAGGACGGGAATTTGGGGCTCTGCGATCAATTGTTCTGCGTTGGCCACATAGGGGCCACGCACTGTGCGATCAAAAAGAAGCCAGCCATTGGTCGCGAGATTAGATCCATATTTTGCGGCATTCAGCAAAATATATTGTGCAGCATTTATCCCGTTTCCTGTGGGTAGTAACAGGCCAAAGAATAGAATCAGACGCACGGGAGCCCATGCCTTATTAAATCTTTCTCCAAAAGGCGTTCCCGATTGCGCTGTCTCCAAAACAATCGTTGTAACTAGATATATAATGACGAATGTTCCGACCAGAAGAATGCCGAAAGAATAAAAACCCAACAGAGCGTGGAGCCCTGCATGAAATGGCGTTGCGGTAAAATTAGAAGTAAAAATGCCTGGAACGCCAAAAACGTAATCGAGAATACGAAAGGCGATATCGGTGTTCGGCGTGTCATTGTTGAAAAACTCTCCTAACGTACGAGGTCCAAGCCCCGGACCGCTATAGGCGTAGGATGGAGCCACGAAGAGTGCGGCAACGCATATGATGAGTTGCACTATTATGAGCACGATACCGATCAGAATCGTAAAAAATATTGTTATTTTGTCGATATTTTTTAAGTCGAAGACAAGATTGTCAGCGGCAGCGGCGAGAACTTTTAAAAGGGAGTAGTTTCCGGCGGCATTCGGCTTCAACGCCGGGTGGTTGTTGGGGATGATGCGAACCGTATTAAGAACAAGGGCTATATAAAAAGGTATGCCTCGAAAACCCGTGCTGAATAACCGGAACAGCCGGGGGAGTATTTGGGGCAGGAGCGTGTATTTCACTGCGTCGCTGCGGGATATGCCCAACTCGTTCAACATGTTCTTCCTTTACCGCATGAATATATTTTCATATCGGTTATTTCTGGGCCGCGAGTTCGCCAGGGACTTTCGTAAGCTCACCAGCGGCCTTCATGGCATTTCCTCCAACGCCGGAGAGGGCTTGTGACGTTGTGCCACCCGCAACCGACATGTTTCTCATGAGGTTCTCTGCAGGGTCCTGAGCCATATCGTTGAAGGTCTGAAGTTGCTGACCCATATATCGCAAAATGTTGTTTGGTATCAGGTCAATCAGTTTGAAACAGGACAGCCCGATCATATAGACGATAATTGCATATAAAACTGTATAGAACAGCTCGTCGATTGGCCCGCGGAAGAAGGAGACGGCATCGCCATTCGTCCCCGGTGTTCCTTGTACCAGCTGGCCACAGACAGTCTTTGTCTTTTCGTCATGTCCTGCAAGGTTGACGACAACAAGGCTGAATATTTCGTTCAATACTTTGACCATGGCAGCAAAGATGACAATGGATGCAAGCAAGCCGAAGATAGTGAGAATGGGGCGCAAGAAGATTTCGAATATCAAGAAATACCCGTCTTTTGCCGCATCGCCTGGCATGCCTTCACCGTCTATGCGCAGGTGCGCGAGCGCCCACAAAGGCACGCCGACCATGGCTTCGAAGATACCTTTTATCCATCCGCCGACAGAGAAGAAGAAATAAATGAACGGCATAAATGGCAAAACGTAAAAGAGCAAGAATCCCATTGTAAGTGTTACGCTTGCAACGCTCACCAAGATACTTGCCGCAGCGCTACCGGCTGCGCCGATAAAGGGCACATTGCCAATTGTTGCAAGCGTTCCAAACATAGCAAGTGCTACATTTCGTATAGAGGCTTCAACCAGCCCTTTTCCCAGAGTGGATAATTGTGCCAGCGGATGCGTATCAGCACGGGCACACATATCAAACAGACCGCGTGTTCCCAAGATAGCATTCACGGTATCGATGAAGATGTTGCTTGTTCGTTTGGTTTGATTGCCGATAGCATCCTGACGGGAATCTTCTTTGGCCCAATATTCGTAAATAACAGACAAAACATAAGCAGTATCTTTTTCCACGGACGAATTGAATTCAATTGGGGTTCCGTCCGCCAAGTGAATTTTATAGCTAAGAGGGACATTCGAGTTTTGCGACAATTGCTCTCTTTTGACATACTCCATGGTTGCGGGCATGAGCTTGGGCTGCGGTATGTTTCTGACGGCTGTCACGAGAGAGCCGTTGATTTGCGCGATTTTGTTGTACCAAATGGCCGCGCCGCCCCAGCCAAGTTGAGCGATTTTTTCCCGATCGGTGTC
>QFQB01000057.1 GCA_003241475.1 Micavibrio aeruginosavorus | reverse complement strand
GGTTTTCATCAAAGTCATAAGCATCGATCACAACGAATGGACCTTGGCTTTCGGGATGTGTGGATTTCACTTTAAGGGTGCTCATTGCGTTCTCCTATGGTTGATCTCATATGAAAAGGCGGGTTTCCCCGCCTTCTCTAATCAAATCAATTAGCCGAGCAGGATGGCCGTGTGTTCCGGCTTAAACACTTGCTGGCCCCACGCTACCGCAAGCTCGTATTGAACCTGACGGTATTGCTTATACATCGACAGCTCGAAGGAGATGCCCGACAGAGGATCGGTGATGATCTGGCGATCTGCAGCCATATCGCCTTCTTCCGGCAGGGCGGGAGCACGAGTTACCATGCCGATAGCGGTGCGAGCGAATGCCAAGTTGCGCGTTGCCGTCGCCACGAGCGTAATGTTCGTCGCGGCCGCAGGGATTGCCTGACGAAGACCGGGCGCCGCAAGCGTGATAGTCCCGCCGTTGGACACATCGGAATCGCCGGAGGCAACAACGTATTTATTATTGTCGCCTGCAAACGCGATGATATCGCCGGCCAAGACATTGCCGGTGCCGGCAGAAGCCAGCGTGATAACCGTCGCGCCGACTGCATATCCTGCATTGTTGGTTGTTGCGGATGCTCCCGTGCCCTTCGTTACAATCGGAATAGCGGCGGATTCACGCAGTTTGAAGTTGTGAATATCCAGCAGTATGCCTTGCTCGCGCAGTGCCGTTGTGCCCGCCTCGTTTGCTTTGGTCAGGTTGCCGAGCGTACGGACGCGCGCGCCTGCCGCCGTGTCCAAGACCATTTGCAGGTCTGACAGGGGAGCGCCGTTGTCGGACAGGATCTTGCGAACCTGTGCAGGATCGGACAGGTCGGACGCAAACGGCGTGGTGCCTGCGGTGCCGTAGGCGCGGGAGAACTTTGTGTGTTGCGTGGCCAAGTCCACTTCCATCTCGTTCGTCAGCGTACGGATAGCTTGGGAAATCTGATCGATCTTGATCTTCTGATACCCGGGCCCATTGTTGACGCCCTTTTGCTCTTCGCCATTCCAACGGATCGGGACGCGTCGGGCCTTGGTGATCGTAATAGGAACATTCCCGATGTTTTGATCGCCGTCGTTCGGAGGCGTTACGCCCGGCGTGATGTCGGTTGCGGACGCGGCAGGCGCTACAGGGGAGCGTACTTGTTCGCCCATTGCGGCGCGTTCAGCGCTTGGCATAAGGGTAACAGATGGAATCATCCCGACCATTTCACGGGACACAACGTCCATCGCTTCATAAACATCGGGAATCAGGTTCGTGAGGGTATTAGCCATTTGCTTTTCTTTCCTAGGTTAATCGATAAGTTTTCCGCCGTCCTTGAAGTGCTTGGCCTGTTCATCAGCCTGCAATCCATCAAATTCGGCGCGTGTTAAGGTTTTGGGCTCGGCCTTGCCTTGTCCACTTGGTCCCTTGGACCCGCCGCCGCCGTTACCCGGAGCGGCAACAAAAATCTTCCCCGACTCTTTCGCCCACTCAGGCATAAATTCATCAAGGGTCTTTCCGCCGATGACAGCCTTGCCGTCCACGACTTCAATCTTGTTTCTGGCCTTAAGATGATCGAAGGCTGCTTCTGTCATTTCAGGCAGAACTCCAGCTTTTGAAAGAGCCGCAGAAAGTCCGCCGTCAACAACATGCGTGTTGATCTGGTCTTTAAGACCAGCGATTTCGTCATCCTTCTTTTTAATCTCTTTGTTGTATTTCTCTTTTTCCTGCGCACGGACGGCCTCTATGTCGCCCTTTTTATTGGCAATCTTTTCCTCTGCCTCTTGTTTCTCGGCCTCGAGGGAGGTTAGGCGCTCGTTAATGGATGCTACTTCCTCGTCCTTTTTCTTGAGCTTGCCATGCAGTTCAGCATTTTTATCTTTCAGACCTTTTGTTTCTGCATCGATCAGTTTTTGCAGTTCGGCCTTGCCTTCTGCTGTGTCGGTATCAATCGTAGGCATTTTAACCCCTTGGGTTTGGTGTTGCGCCCGCCTTGCGGACAATTAAAACCCGCCAAGCTGGCGGGCTATTCTTAGGATGCGATATCCATTCTCTTCAGCTGTGAAAGGGTGTATTCCTTTCCCGACGCATCCAGAAACTTTTCTATTTTAAGTCCACCTCTAAAGAGCTTGGCTTTGGCGACCCCTAAAACCTCTTCTTGAAAGCCTGCGCTTTGCTTGCGCAGCCATTCGTCATACGTGAGCTTCGCAGAGACCGGACCTGTTGCCGATGCTCTGGAGCCCTCGATTTCATCCCCGAGGTCTGGAACCGTTGTTGACCTGCAGTTGAAGTGCGCGGGAGGGCGTGGACCCTTGTTAACGGGATACACGCGCCCATCGCGCGAAGCGCAGATGGCTGTTGTCCGGCCGTCAAGGGTTGACACCCACCGTACGCCGACTACCAAATCGTCATTCGCCGCATAAAGCTCCTCGCTCGCGAAATTCGCGGTATGAGCTATGGCCGTTCTGACAACGCTGGCGACGTCTCTGCGCGTTGCGTGAAGCAAGCCGTCCTCGTATGACAATGCCCTCGTGCCGCGGATGCGGCGAATGATTTGATCAGTGGTCTGACCCTCGGCTATGCCGATATTGATCGCCATTTTGATCTTTCGCCCAGTATCAGCCCCTATCGAGGCATACCAGTCTTTCAAAAGAGCGCCCTGAAATGGCCTCGCTGTGACAACCGCATGAAGTTGAGAAACAGACGGGCGAGTGAGCGAAATTTCCGGCTGGCCATGTCCTATGGCGGCTTCCATCAGTTTAGCCTGAAACTCCGCCTCGTATTCGGCAAAGGCTTCAAGCTCTTCCCTTGTCTTGTCGTAAAGCGAACTCGTTAACTCCATGATCGCGGCATTAACCTGATCGATCAATTGCTCAAGGCGTTTTTGCTTCGCGGAAGGTAGAACGCCGCGCTCCTCGATCTGGTAGAGCTTGTTAAGCTCTTTCACCAAATCCTTATCGACCTTGTTCAACAAGGAAATAATCTTTCGTACCTGCGATGACTTGTAGCGTTCTAAATAATGAGAGTGGCGGATGTTTCCATCCAATACCTTCTCACTCCTCATCGTTCGTCATGCCTCCCAGTGCCGGTCCGTCCTGTTCAATGCGCTCTTTTTCTTCTTCAAAGGTCATCGCCTCTGGATGAATCTCGCCAGCCTTGAGCGCGGCAAAGAATGATTCGAAAGACATGCGGCCGGCCTGAACGGCCTCTAGAAGCGCCCTTAGCATATCAGGCGTCATTTCCGTCACAATAAAGTCGCGGTTCAGTTCGTACTTTACTTCACCTGTAATTCCAGCCCACTCAACCGCGAATGCTAGAGCCTTGGTAATGGATGCAGATATCATGCCCGAGATATCCGCGAGGATAGATGATTCGCCCCCGCGCTTAATCGAAGCCGTCTCTGCCGCTTCTGCGGCCTTCTTCTCCGGCGCAAGCAATCGTGCGCCAAGAGCGGCCATTTGCTGCTCCTTGCGGTCCATCAATTCCTTTATGGTCGCAAAGCCCTCGCTACCGCACTGCATATATCCTGCCGTTGAATCCTTAGGCAATATCAGAGCGGTAGATGATCCAAGATGGATTTCTGTTGGAATATCATTCCCGTCTTTATCATGCTTTGGCGTCAATCCAGCAATCCACGGCGTAGGCAATCCTGATAAATGCGCGCCGTTCTCGATGTCGGCAGAATTCATGTAATGCGAAATATTAACGTATGCTAAGTCCTCGATCGGAGGATTACTCGTATCGCCCGTGGTTTCTGTTGGCCCGATGAAAAAGAACGGGATTGTATCCATCGGCTTCTTATTCATAACCGGCACTATTGGCGCTTCCGGAACCCACACCTTGTCGTTCTCTTTCTTGCGCCATACGATCTGCTCATATTTTTGGCTTGCAAGCGTAAGTTCGCGTATCTTCGTTCCCTTGCCCTCCTGATCCCAATCTTCTTGGAGCAGGATGCGGGCTAGTTTTGTCACATTTCCGAAACGGGCGTATTCCCAGTGGCGTATGTGCTCGGCACGATATGGAGAAAAATATGGTCGAATATACAGCGCGTTTGCGAACGCAACGGTTAAGCCGCCTTCTTCCAGCGGAGGATGATCAACCAGAATTCCATAGCGACCGACCTGCAGTGCGTCAGACACGACATCACGGGCCAATCCGTCCATACTGCGGCCTGTCAGCGTAATATCCTTGAGCCAGTCGCGGGCGGAGGCGGGGATGACCTCAACAGGCTTTTTCCTGAAAACCAGCCCCTTCATTGCCTCGACTGTTCTGCCCGTGGCGTTGTAATAAAGGGCTCTGGATTTATACTTTTTATACTCTTCGTCGGATTGTCCGGATAGGCGCGGCAGGTAGCTATCTCCGCCCTTGTGGATAGCGCGCTGACCTGTCGTCGCGTCGCGGCACATTGACCAAACGGGGGCCATCTCTGTGTATTGGGGATGGACGTCGTCTGGTTTCAATTATGTTCCTCTTGTGACGGCTGTGGCGATCACGCGCTTGACGATCGGCCATTTCTGATTGATGAAGTACCCGAGAGCGTCGGGAGGGTGATCGTGTCCGGATTTTTTATCCGGCTCCCCGTTGTCGTCGTAGGCTTGTTGCTCCAGCGCCTCTGTAAGTTTGGGGCAGTTGTTTGTATTGACGAGAAGCCTTCTTTCGCCGTCCGCATTACAGAGCATGCCGTTTACGGCCATAACCCTGTCTTTCACAGGCGGGTTGCTCTCATCGGCTATAACCGTAAATCCGGCTTGTCGAAGAAGAGACAAATCAGACTCGCTCGCGTTGACCGACTTGCGCGACTTTCCCGAGGCGTCAGGATAAATTGCTATGCTTCGGTCCGACCACCGGTCTTTTATCGCGGCAATCATAGAGGGCGTATCTCTTATACCCGTAAGCTCGTTTACTGTGCGCGGCTGATTTCCGCGGATAACATTAATTATCGCAGTCATGTTCATGACGTTGAAGTCCATGCCGATATGCAGGGTTTCGCCCTTCTCCATAACAGCATCTGTATGGCTCTTCGTACGGTCGAAATTGGCGTAAACCGTTCCTGAAGCAAGGTTGACGAACTCTCCCCGCAGGTACGCGGCAATAAGTTGTGGCGGGTAGGACGCCATCAGCGAAGATATGTAGTCAGGCGGTAGATTAAGCTCGTTATCATAAGTGCTTGCCTGTACGATGCCGTACAGATCAGATAGTTCTGGCTTGTCGCGCACCTGTTTAACAAACTGGTTGTAAGCGAACTTAAACCCCTCAGGAGTAGTTCCCACGCCTACTCCGTTCAGCAACCCATCAACGTTGTAGCGCATACGGGCGATGATCTTCCGCCACGCTGTCTCAGCCTTTTGAGCCTTCATAACATCGATTTCGTCGATGCTCGCTTTTCCTATTTTGAAGCCAACGATGTCTCCGGGCTTTTCCATCGACCGGCATATGATGGTCCCCCTGGATTTCTTTCCCGAGAAGAGATGAACTTCCTTGTTCGTCTCGTGAATGTTGGTTCTTAGCCCCCAGTCGTAGGAAACCTCATCAATCGTGGGAAAGAAAATATCCCTGATATGTCCGTATGTGGGAGCAAAATATCCGCTTGGCACCTTGGGCCATTCCCAATGGTGTGCGCAATTGTCGGCTGAGACAACCCATGTCTTTCCTGACCCGTAGCCACCTACAAACAACTTGAACTTTTTATCCAGCTTGATGAATCGGGCTTGCGGAATATTAAGCCGAGGCATTTTCCGGCTTTCGGGCGTCCACTACCTCTATGGCAATCTTCACGGGCGGAACATAATCATCGTCTTCCACAACGTGCTTGTCTTTCCACTTTCCGGACTGTCTATTTTTGAGCCAGATGAATGCGGCGCCAGTATCAGGCGCATAGTGCTTGATCGTGTCTTGAGCGACTATAGTGCCTTTATATTGGAAGAACTGCGTCTCTGGATGGCTGTAGCCTTTAGCGCGATGGTATAAAGCCTCTGCTATGTCTGCATCGGCCAGAACCTTACCCTTTTGTATGGACTGACAAAAATCTGGAAAATCATGTTTCCAACGATTGATTGTACGTTCATCCACTTCGAAGAATTTCGCTAGCTCCGCGTCTGTGTGCCCTAGAAGACATAATTTTCTGGCTTGTTCAGCATATTCATCTTGGTAAACCCTCGGTCTCCCAACCGCCCTGCTTTCACTAACCTTGTTTTCGTCTCCCTTGGTCTTTTTTGCTCGCTTATTTGGCGGGCTATTTTTCTTTGACATCTTACCCCCTTGGGGTCAGGTGTTGCGGCCTTGCCGCGGTCATTCGGGGTTGTTTAAATTGTGATAGCGGTAATTGTAGTCTTGCCCGCTACGATCTCGGTGATCTGATCGGTAAAGAGAGCGGCTATGGCGCGGGACGCAGAATCATCTGCGGCGTTTCCGTCACAGCGAATTGCGCAGGCCGCATCCGCCCATACTGTTGCGTAATCTGCGTCTAACGGAGCTGTAACAGGCGAACTCACCGTTCCCGAGATAGTGACCTTGTCGCGTTTCAGGAACTTCCCTTGACGGGTGAAGCCCAAGGCTGGCTTCGCATGCCAGTTAATATGCAGTGTCGCCATGTCCGGCTCCCTTTCTGAATTGTGTGCGCTCTTGCGGATTTCGTCTCATTTACGGGCCCATGACGGCCCGTGCCGGCAACGCTTGATCGCCTCGCCTCATGTGATCGGGGATTTAAACCCTTGGGGTAATGACGAGTGGACATCCGCAATATTCGGCCGCTTGCGCACCGCGGCACTGGGAGAGACCGGCCCCCGAATTCAAGATATTTTGAAAAGAAAAACCCCGCAGATCGCGGGGCTATGATTTTAAGATCATTCGGAGCGCTGGCGCAACTTTCAGATCATGCCATAATATTAAGGGTTGCCATGGCTACGTGTCAATAGAAAATCTTACATTTTCTCCCGCGGGATAAAGAACGCGAATGAGATCGATCAAATCTTCCAGATCCATGTTGTACCACTCCCCGCGATGGAGCCACTTTTTAAGATGACGATGGAGATAAGTTTCCACCCTGCCGGCTTGATCGCGCGTCACCGTTGTAAGGTGGTGGATGTGCAAATCCTCTGTGTGTCCGACCTGTATTGCTTTTAGTCGTTTTTTAGGCGTTTTCGTGTGGCCGACTTTATACGGGCCATTCTCCTTCGGGCCTATGACATAGACGTAGCCATGCGAACTGCTCGCCGCCTCACCCCAAACATCCCCCCAGCCTCGTAAAATGCAATACTCGTTCAAACCGTGAACAATATGTCTTCCGGCGTTTTCGGGTCGGCTAAGTCGGTATCGAGACATGATCTGTCTCAACCCGTGTCCCTCAAAGAACGCCATTTGAATAGCGCCTAAGCTTGTGGGGGCGTGTCTAAACAATATCCTTCTCCACTCCCTGTAAACAGGAAGCAGTTTTGCGGCGACCTCGTCGGCCCGGAAGCTTCCCCCGCCTCCAGAAACAATCCCGTACGCCCTAAGATTGGCTGTGGGCTGTATCTCCCCGCTCTCGTAGCGATGACAAAACTCTATCTCTGTAGACGCGTCCTTAAGCGCCGGAAGCAACAATCTCTCAATCTGCGCGGCGCTCTCGCGGATGAACATAAATTCAGATTTTTGATTCACCCCCTTCGGTCGAACAATCCTCAAGGTTTTGTCCTCGTCGAAAATCTCAAATTCCGTGTTGCCGGTGGGCGCAATGGTTACTTTTGGCGGTATGATAATCGGCATTTCGTTGTTCATTGGTTCCCCCTGTGTTCGACGTGCTTGATTCCGTGCCGTAAAAGCTGTGGCTGATACCTAGACCTGATCCAGTCGGCCTTGAATTTCGTCGGCGCCACGACGGTTTCTCCGTCTCTTTCCGCATCGAGGACCCAGCTCAAGGCCCCTTCTCCGTGGGCTGAAGCAATTTCGGCCTTCCAAGCCGGTTGACCTGTGAGGTCCATGGGTTTCTCCGGTTCCGGCGCGGCTTTCCCCTCGTCTTTCCAGCGCTGCTGGTTCAGCCACGTTGCGGGATGGGGAATGAACTGCTCCTCGGTGACCGTTGCCGCCGCCGCATGCCGTCGCATGCCGTCGAGGATGGTCTGAAGCTCGGTTCCTGCCTGTCGGACACGGACGAAAGCCTTTTCTGCGGACCCCTTGGCGACCTTGCGGACACAGATCGGCCAGAACTCCTTCTCGAACTCCCGAAGAAATCCCTTCGCGCGCGTTTTTCCTGACGGTTCTACTGACGGTTCAGATAAAGCCTCCGAAGGAGGGTTTATATTGATATGAACGTCGTTCAGGTAAGAATTGTCGTCATTTTCAGGTGAACGTCTTTCACCTGAAGGACGTTCAGGTGAAACTGTTTCAGGTGAACGTGGTTCATCATGTGCTTCACGTGAAATACCGATGTGCAGATTATAGCCGTTCGATGCCTTGTAGCCCGAAGACCTGCGCCGCGCTTTTTTGGTAATCAATCCCAATTCTATGAGGGCGTCTATCTGGTTGTAAACGCTCCTCTCCGTCTGGCCGGTCATGGACGCAATATCCCGCGCTGAAGGCCAGCAGTGTCCGTCGTGATCAGCCCTGTCAGCCAGCGCTACCAGCACGAACTTCATCGCCGTGGGCAAATTTTGTTTGAACGCCCACGTTGTGTACTCATGAGCCATCAAATCACCGTTACGATCGTGTTGTTTTCGACCACGTATTGATGGCCCTTGGATTTAATAACGCTGGCTCCGTTTTCTATGTGGCGGATTTGCGCAGAGGTAAGCATCTTTGCCCTCAAAGCATCGACGTCAATCCCGTGAACCCTCTCCAGCCAGCGGACAAGCGCATGGTCGGATACATGAATGCGTTTTTTTCTGCTCATGTCTGCATGACCTCCGGCGGGGTGTAGTTAAACCTCTGCTCTTTGGGAATCATTCTATCGAGCGCGTAATCTACAAGTTTGATCGTCAAACCCCTCGTATGCGCCAAGCCTTTGTGTTTTGCGAACTCGACAAGCATGGCCGTACAGCCGATTTTTGTAAGACGGTCCTTTCTCTCAACGCGGCCGACTCGCCTTCCATCTGCGAATATCCAGTAAATATGCTGGCTCATTATCTTCAACCGCTTAAAGACCGCGATGCGTTGTTAATCGCGAGGCGATTTCCGCCGAGAATGTGCGGCGATTTTCCTTTGCGGCGGCTTGTATTTCCGAGCGCATATCCTCTGTAAGATAGTGGCGTACGTGTTTGTGCTGTCCCTGCTTCACCTCTCCGGTAATTGTTTCGGTGAAAAGTGCGACTACCCCCCCCCTGTTGCATTTTTTCGAGGTCTTTGCGGATCTCTTTCTCCTTGGCCGCATTTGAGGTTTTTAGTATTTCTTTGCGGCCGCTTTTGTATTCAACATCGTATTGCCAGTCCATGTCTCTCTCCTATGATTAAAAAATTCTTGTGACCAATACGCCGCCATCGACGTATTTTTGCGTGATCTCAATCCCTAATTTCTTGGCGCGCAGATAAAGGGATATTGTGCCTTTACCGGCCCCATCTTTATTTTCGACGCCGTTTTTCTTGTTTGGTATAAAAAAGCTATGACCGCGTTTAAGCTCGCTAAGAGGGTATTTTTCAGGTCGGACCCTTTTGTCTGTTTCCTTTCTGGGAAGCGTTGTTTTCGTGCGCTCTAGGACGGAAGATTCCTTGCGCTTTCCAAGGTCCGCCCATCCCTCGCCATGATGGTTGATGGATGCATAGCCCCATGCGTAGCCCTTGGGACATATCGTTACCCCCTCCATAGTTCAGTCATCTTCCCGCATTTCGCGTTCGATTTCGTCCTTGATGTCTTCCCAATGACGAATGATGTGTATGGTCGCGAGCGTGGCGATTATTCCGCAGATGAATCCGGTCATGCTTGTTCCTCCGGCAAAATGTGGGTTGCAAACTCAATGGCTTTGTCGCCAGCATAAACGCAGACCATGCCTAAGGCGGTCACGGCGTAGCTAAGAACGGTTCTTGAAATCCTGATCGATACGGCGAATAATTCTTTCGCATATGTCGCGTAGCTCTCTGATGTTTTGGTCATGAATCTCCCCTTGCTTGATTGAGAGTTGTTGGCGGGCGCAGTGTACTTTTTGAATGTGGACGGAAATGTCCTCTAGGCGGGTACGCTCGGCCTGTGAAAGCCTGCAGCGCGTGTCGTAGTAGATGGATCGGGCGCGTGATGCCCCGATGCCGATTTGACTTCCGACCCTGTAAAACCAGTTCTTGCGGGGCTCGCCCGCAACTAGCGGCACGGCCTGTTCGATGGTCTGACGGAGTTCGGTTGTCCCGCTATGCATGAATACCTCTTGGGAGATCGCGCATAACGGTCTGGAATGCCTGTCCAATTTCTCCAAGGCGATTTTGGAGATTTCGGGCGGGAATTGTGGTTCTCTCTCCTTGAAAGGAAGAGCTATGAATGTTGTGAAGTTTCCCGTGCTGGGAGAGAGATATGCGGAGCCCGAAGACCCCGCGGAGCTGTTGCTGGCGGTTGCGAACATGCTCCGCGCGAATGCCGACAGGACCAACTTTCCGCTCTGGATGGAGCAGATGAGTTTTCAGTGTCGGAGAATGTCCAAAAGGATAAGGGCGCATTAGCGTGCCCCTTCCGTGAAGAAATCATCTGCAGTCACTTGATTATTAGTGACCCTTTTGATTTCGGGCATGTTCGATCGATTCGGTCGGCTCTCGCCATTAGCCCAGCGACGCACAGTTTCTCTAGGTTTTTTGATTAAACCCGCGAAACCGTCGATACTTTGGCCTGTGCGTTCAAGATACAGAGAAAATCCGTTCATAAACATATTGCACAATATTTGTGCATTTTGGTCAAGATAATTTTGCACAATTTTTGTGCTTATAATTTTTGAGTATTTTCTATGTGGTTATCCAATGAAATATAATCGTCTAAGAGATTTCCGTAAGATAGACCTAAGAATAACAAGCACAGAAAAATTTGCTGAGCTTTTAGGTGGTGAAGATGCGGGCTGGTATCATCAGCGCGTTCAAAGACTTGAGACTGGCGACACCGCTTTAACCGACGAAGTTGCTTGGGAAATTTCGGAAAAGACCGGCGCACCGGTATATGCTCTTTTTGTAGATCCTAAGGCTGTAAATAACAAAACAGATCAGGAGATTATTAGCAGATTTCATGCCGCCCCAAACGACGTAAAAACTAATATTATGCGACAGCTTGGAATGCTGGAAATGCCATCTTACACAGGGGCGGACGCCTCTGGTCTAACTTTGCACGAACCAGCGCAACCTAATGAAAATTTTAAGAAGCCATCATGATGGGCGATATCGCGATTGTCGCGTTCTTGGCTTTGGCCTACTGGATTTATCTAAAGAGAAAATCCTCCTCAGAACCACTCCCTAGACCACAATCATATTCCATTTCGGATAAAAATATCCTAAGCGACGAGGTCCACGAGTGGGCTAAGGGTGCCATAAAAGGATATAAGTTTTATCCAACTCTCCAATTTAGAACACCCTTAGAGCTGCTAAAGCTTCACGAGAAGACCTATGCTACAAATCGTGATATTCCATCACTTCTAAGCATGGGCTATTCAAAAGAAGAGCAAATAATGCATGGCTTCTGGAGCCCCGTCATGTCAAAGGATACATTTGAGCGTTGCGCCTCACAATTTGGCGCAGTGGCTTTTTCTGATGCTTTACCTTTACTCATAGCTTACCGCGAGATTGTCGAGAGCGAATTGCTGCCAGCAGATAAATTCTTTCGTCTGCAATCTTTGGGCGGCGCTGGTTCTCCAGCCGGATGGGATTCTAAGATCCGTTATGCTCTAGGCGATAAATATCTTCATCTTGGGGAATACTGGGCAGTTCAGGAATTGGGGACAGTAAAGGGAATTGGCCCCGTTAAGGCTAAAAGGCTTATAGCCCAAGGAATATACACACCCTCAATGATCCCTTAAGACAACTTCCCGCTCCTATATTCCTTTCGCTTTGCATTGATCTGCGCGACATACACATCCGTAAAAAACTTCCTTTCTGCGCGGATGGTCTTCCACACTTCGATGTAATCATCCAAGGAGCTTTTCTGCGCCCGTCCCGTGAGGGTTGTCATGGCGAGAACCCTGACATCCCTTTGTTTTGCGGCGCTTTTCATCCATACCCGATAGGCTTTGATCTTGCTTTTCACGATATCTCGGTATTCGGCCTCGAGGTCGTTCAGATATTTAACATCCAGATACTGGACCTCCCAATCCAGATTGGCCCTTAGAGCGGCCCTCAAATCGTCAACTTTTTCCAAAATAGATAGGTTTTTCATTCACTTATTCCCCACACAGAGTTTCACACAGGAAAAGACATTAGCGATAATGTGTTAATAACATCTAAACACAATCACTTTTTTATGCTTT
>QFQB01000056.1 GCA_003241475.1 Micavibrio aeruginosavorus | reverse complement strand
AAAACACGGCAGCGAACAGCGCAAGCGGCGAATTGGAAAGATACAAAAGCTCGCCTTGCGGAATCCAGATATTGAATGCAGGCATCAACGTACGAACTGCAAACGCAAGCCCCGCAAAAACATAAAGACGGCAAAGAATTTCGGTTGCACGCATGCTCTCTTGAAAAATCCGCGTGAGAAATAAAGGCAATCCCAAAAAGGCAAAGGCCAGAACATCGCGCACGATCAGCCAGTGATCGTTGCCTAGATAAGCCCCCGCCAGCGACGGAAGAACAAGACCTGTTAGAAAAAACGCCTGAAGAGCCTTTAGATAGCCTGAACCGGAAAAATTGAAATCAACGGCGCGATGCAGACCAGCGGCGGCAAGCGATAGCAAAAGCAACCCGCCGACAACGGCTTCGATGATGCCGGGATGATCAGGCGTGGGAGATCCCGCGAGCGCGTAAACAACAATCGCGGCGAAAAGAAAATACGCCGCCATCGGGACGCGATGCCTTATGGGCTTGTCCATAGCTATCTTTCAGTAAGGGGCTTACTGAGAATTAAAAAGTTTGGAAGGCTCGGTCAAGGGATTGTTCATCTGTTTGTAGATGACTTTCTTTTTCTTGGGCGCTTGCTGCTGGTACATATTGTTGCCGTAGTATTGCTGGCCGCCATATTGTCCATTCTGGTAGCCTTCCAAGCCGGTAGGAACCATGCCGTTCTGTTGCATGCGCTGCTGCTGCAGGCTTTGCAGATATTGCTGCTGGTAGGCTTGCGCCTGCGCATCGCGTTGCGCGCGTTGCATGCTCGCCTGTTCGGGGGTCATCACGCCGATGGAACCGGATGTCGTGCCTGCCCCAAAGCCGTAGGGGTTTACGTTCTGGTTGTAATTATAGGATGGAGCGTTTTTGCCTGCGATCATCTGCTGCATCGGCAACGTTTTAACATTGCCGCTGTTGTAAACGGTGTTGCCGGTGGTGCTGGAACTGCGGGTTTGCCCGTTGTAGATCGGGGCATAGCCTGTCCCCGTGCCTGTATAGGTATACCCCGTATAACCGGTGTTGTTTTGCGCATGCACAGTGCCGGAAAAGCCGAAGCCGGATAACAGGGCCGCCGTAGCAAGAAGGACCAGTTTTTTATGCATGAAAGATCTCCGCCATCTATTTCCACCACTCTATCATAAAAACGCCCTCAGGCACAAAAATTGTCTGCTTTTTAACGCTTCTTTAAGTCTTGCAAAGCATAGTGAATTTGCAATTTCGTAAAATATTGTTGGATACTGTGATTATTCCAACTAGGTAGTTAATAGTAAGGAGTGAAGCCCATGAAGGTCGATGTAAAGGATCTGCTGGAAAGTTCGGGACTGAAGGACGAAGCCTTCTACCCCGGCAAGAGGGTTATCAAACAATTCGTGGTTCATGGCGACCACAAAAGCCACTGCGCCGTCTTTGACTGGCACGAAAATATAGTGCGGGTTGAACTCAAGGCCGGCAGCACGGGCAAGGCGCTAGACGCCAAAGAACTCAGGTTATACCCTGTGAGCTTTCAGGCACGCACCTATCTTGATATCGAAACAAACGACAACAGCGAAGAAGATGAAGGCGAGACATCCAGCGGCAAGTCCGGCGGCGGCGGTAAAAAACCGGCGCAAAAAAAACCGCTTCATGAATCCGGCCTCTCCTCTCTGGGCGCATTTGCCAAGACGGCAGAAGGCGCCGTTTCCACGCTGGGCGAAATCAGGAAATTCGTCATCATGGGCAAGGAAATCGCCAAAGAAGGCTACGCTCAGGCCTTTGAAAACCTGAAACTACAGCTGGCCCAGACGAAAGTCATGGCGATGGACCTGATGAAAGGCGTTGCCGACATCATCCACAAAGCCACGCCGGGCGGCGGCTTGCAGGCCCGCGGCGATGAAACGATCAAATACAAATACGATGCGGAAAAAACGGCGCCGATGTTCGGCGGGCTAACCCCCAGTTGAGCTTGCCCTGCAGCATAAACAAGAATTTATCCCCGCTCCGGCGGGGATTTTTCTTAATATAGATCCATCGCCATAAAAAAGCCGCTGTGTTTCGGTAGCCTTTAGATGTTATTTTCATCGCTCTAAAACCGGAAACAGGGTGTACGGAAAAAAGAAAATGTCAGGATTTGTAAACGGCAACGACAACAATCAGGATAGAAGCGTGCCATCGAAAACAGATGATAATGTGGTAGCTATTCCCACGCTGGCAGAACGCGACCGCATGCGGCGCGAAAAAGAAAGACTGGAACGCAAACTTTCCGGTGCCGCTGAACCCCTTATAAACATGCCCACCGTCACGAAAATGCTGATCGCGTTGATTCTGGGCGTGCATATTATCGTTGCGGAAATTCTAAGCCCGGAACAAATGGACGCCGTTATCGCGCAATTCGGCTTCATTCCCGAACGGTTTAACAATTCCGGCATCGATATGTACGTTCTGGCCAGCCCCGTCACACACATGTTCCTGCATGGAAGCTGGATGCACGTCATCATGAATGTCCTCATGCTCGCCGCCTTCGGCAGCGGCGTCGAACACTGGCTCGGATCGAAGCGCATGCTGATCCTGTTTTTCGCCAGCGGCCTTTTCGGCGCGGCGGCGCATTATCTTTTGAACGATGATTCCGTCTATCCGATGATCGGCGCTTCAGGCGGCCTCAGCGGCCTGTTCGCCGCAGCAATCGTCATGCTCAGCCGCGGCCAGCGCGAGATGGGCGGCAAGGTGGGCATCCTGCCCTTCGCGCTTATCTGGATAGGCCTGTCTATCGGTTTCGGCATGCTGGGCGGGCCGGACGGTAGCCTCATCGCATGGGCCGCGCATGTCGGCGGATTCCTCGGCGGCTTCCTTGTGTTGAAATTAATGCGGGTTTAGGCGTTATCAATTAGCAAGGGATCTTTCCAGCTTCCCATCATGGAACGCGCAGTCCCGAAAGGCTGCAACAGCGGATGCCCCCACTTGATCGTGTTGAAGGATCCATGCGGCTCGGCCACCGGCGACCAGCTTTCGTAGATATGCCCCGTCAAGGAGCAATACCATACAGGATCAGGCGTCGCCTGCGCCGCTTTTTCCAGCCAGTATTTGACGCTCGCGGCGTTCTTGGTTGAAAGATCTTCTAGATCGGCGCGCACGCGGAATACCTGCGAAGACGGACGCAGATTCTCAGCCACCGTCAGATAGGCTTTTGCTTCACCCCACAAACCCGCTTCCATCGCAACCTTCGCGGCGGCGATCTGCCCGTCCGCGCTGTCGGGCTTGATGGCAACCAGTTTTTCGAACCAACGCATGCGGCGCATCGGATCGCTTGCCTTTGTTTCGGGTGCAATGCGGTCCCATAGCGCAATCAGTTCCGGATGGGGATTGATGCGCCACGCACGTTCCACCAGCGAAGACACTTTCCCGGATTTTCCTTGCGACAAATAATACTCTGCAAGCCGCACCACGGCTGGAACGAATGTCGGATCGATCTTCACCGCGCGTTCGATCTTTTTCAGACAGGCGCTCTCATCGCCGCCTAGACGATCCTGTTCCGCCAGCAATAAAAGAAGCGCAACCTCGTCGCTGTTGGCCTGCACGATATCAAGCACCTTGTGGCGTTTAACCTTGTCGAGCGTGCGGCTTGCCGCTTCCCACTGACGATTCTGCAGTTCCAGATCGTAAACGGATTTCAAAATCCACGGCTGCTTGGGGTTTTGTTCCAAAGCCGCCTTGGCATAGCCCAGCGCCTTCATGGAATCGCCCTCGTCCAAGGAGGATTTCAAAAGACCGCGCACGCCGAAAAACGCCGCATCCTTGTCTTCAAGCAATTTTTCAAAGCTGATACGCGCCGCACTCTCTTCCCCGCGCAGACGGGCTGCTTGCGCTTCCAGCAACAAAGGCAAGCCGCGTTCATCGGGCAAAAGATTGCGGACTTCTTTGGCATATTGCGTGGCTTTTTTGGCATCGCCCGCCGCGATGGCGACAAACCCGCGCGTGAGCGATTGAAACCCCTTGGCGCGGGCGCGTTCCTGACGATTGCGCGAAAAATTTTTGGGTAGCGAAACAATTGTCCCGATCAGGCGGAATACGGACAGCGCCGCGAGAAGAAAAAGCGTCAAACCAAGAAGGAAAATGCCTAATTGCAAAGAAATGCTGTAGTTGTTCCAGACGATATCGACCACGCCTTTTTGCGTCGCGATCCAGATCGCAGCGCAGACGACGACAGCCAATTGAATGAAAAACCACAGAGCGCGAAACACGCGACAAAACCTTTCGCCTAAAGACAAGAGCCCGCGAAATTGCGGATGCGCCTTATCCTATCACTCGGGCGTGCCGGAGGAAAAGCCTTTAAAGCCTTTGGGGGCCGGAAGAATCGCCATGCCCGAAGCATCATCCTTCACAACGCCGCTCCCGGGCATGGCATTCTGGATGGCGGTGCCGATGGATGGCGCGGCAATGGGAGCGCCTGCGGCCGTGCCCAGATTGCTACCCACGTTGGAAATGATCGTCTGGCGAAGCATCGACTGGATTTGGTCGGCCAGAACGGTTGCCTGCGCCTGCTCGATGAAGGGCGCAACTTTCGTCGCCGCATCCCCGTCCAGCGTTTTCAAGGTTGCAATCGCGCCCTGAACATCGCCGGCGTCCAGCTGGTCCTGTGCTTTGGCCACCGCTTTTTGCGTCGGCGTGCCGCCCACCAACTCGCCGTCTTTTTTCACGTTCAAAACTTGCGTCAAGCGAACCTTCGCCTTGTCCGCCATCGAAACATCTTCGCCGGCAAGCGAGGAAAACACGATATCGCCGGCCAGACCTTTAAATTCGTTGGAAAGACCCGCGCTGGTCAGAACGCCGCCTTTTTCGGCCTGCGGCGCAAGACGGGTCAACGCTACCTGCAATTCCGGATCATCCTTGCCGACCAGTTTTTGTAAAAGAGCAACGTCGTCGGCAAAAGGCGCATCGCGGTTCAGCGATTCGCGTAGCTGCGAGAACGCGATCAGAAGCGCCGCGGCTTTCAAATCTTTGTCTGATATGCCTTCGAGCGTGCTACCGAGCGCGCTGCCCGGAACCTGCTGCACCTGCGCCAGCTTGTCATCGAGCATGTTGACTTGACCGTCCAGAGAATCGACGATCTTGCTGAGCTCAGTCATAGAATCGTTTAATTGTTGCTGGCCGGACAGCGAGACTTCCAGATTTTTGATGCGCGTCGCCAAATCTTTCATAGCCTGCCCGCCTTCAACATCCGAAAGCTTCGCTTCGATAATCGAAAGCCTGTCAGAGAACGATCCCGCGTCGGAAGAAAGAGCGATGCTCGAAAGGCTTTTTGCATCGCCTGCGACTTTTTCGATATCGCCTTTGATGCCTTGGGCTTCCGCCTTCAGTTCGGAAAGCGTTTTGCGCATTTCGGATGGAACGAGATCACGCAAGGATCCCGCCGTTTCATTCATCGCCTGAACATCTTTGTCGATCGCGCCGACTTTTCCTTCCAGATCGGCAATCTGGTCTTCGTGCTTTTCGATTTTTTGTGCGCTTGGCAACAACGCGAGCGCGCCTGCGCCGCCCAGAAGCAGAACAAAAACAAGCGTTGTCCAAACACTGGTGCGCACGGCTTTCTTTTGGCCGCGCTCGATGGCCGCCATCAATTCCTCGTGCGTCGTGTCAATGCGCGGTGACAAAGAAGACGGTAGCGGCTTAGCCTGCGGACGAATTAAAGGCTCGACGGTGATTTTGACATTATCGTTGCCTGTGCTTGCAGATGCGGAAGCAGACGGCATGCCCGGCGGCGTGAATTCTTTTTCCGGCGCATCCGTATTCTTGATGGTGATTTCGGGAACCGTGGTCAGAATATCGGACAGATCAATGCGGTTTTCATTGGCGGCTTTAAGGACATCCTCGCGGCGGGCGCCGGGGATGACATCGCGTTTTTTCCAGCCCTGAACAGTGGTAACGGGGGCACCGACTTTGGCGGCCATGGGGCGGATACCGCCGAAACGCTCGATAATCACAGAGGCATTCTTCAGGGCGTCAACGTCTTCCTGGCTCATCGTCTCATTATTCCTTTTACTTACGTAAATCTAAGGGCGGCAGTTGGGTTATTAATTCTATCATACCATGGCGGTCAGGCTTTGAGGAAACCAGCACTCGCTCGAAGGGCAATACGGAAACAGACTGTACCACGCTATCGCCGATACACAAGGCTTTTGTCGTACGCATACGGCCCGCGCGGTCATATTGTTCGAGCAATTCCGCCAAAGCCAACGCCCCGCGTGCCGAAAACAGCATAACAGCCTCTAGAGCCCTCTGATCGATGGCTTTCAGAAGGGCCAGAGACAGACTATCGGCTAAAATCGCTCTATAAAGGGTAAATTCACGTAAATTTACCCCATTTTTGTTTAAAATACCGCGCAAATCCTGAGAAACATCCTCACCACGCAGGTAAATCAAATCAATTTCGCCCGATTTCGCCACAATTTTAAGAATTTCAGCCAAATCATCGACCGTTCCCGCCGCATTAACAATGTTTGTAAAACCATTTTGCCGCGCAATGTCCGCCGTATTGCGTCCGACCGTGTAAACAGGGATGTTGCGGCGCCCCGATCGCTCGGCAAAAACCTCGATGGCATGGCCGGAGGTAAACACCAGCGCCTCGCCCTGTTCGATCTCGGGCAGGTCCACATCAATAGGCTCGATTTTAAGAATTGGCTCGAACAACGGAATGCGCCCTGCCTCGCGGATGGCGGCTTCGATCTCCGGCGCATCCTCGCCGGAACGAACAATGGCGATATACCTGTCCATCATGAAAAGATATCGGCGGGAACAGAAGGTTTAAGACGCTGGGCAATCTTGCGGCCGAAATCTTCGGCCTCTTTATCATTGGTGATGATCGCAATATCGCTGTCTTTATAAACGCGCGTTCCATCGCCCGAAGACACGATCAAATCAAAACGCATTTTCCCGCCTTCCATGCGCGCATGCGCTCCGATCGGCGTATGACAGGACCCATCAAGCACCTGCAAAGCCGCGCGCTCGATCTTCGCGCAAAAACCCGTCTCAGCGTGATGGATGGGATCGAAAATGCTACGCGTTTTTCTATCATCGCTACGCGTTTCGATAGCAACGATTGCCTGCCCGCAAGCCGGTAGCATGTCGTCGATGGAAAGGGCGTGGATGTAATCGCCTGCAAGCCCCAGGCGTTTTAATCCCGCCATCGCCAAAAGCGTTGCGGCGTACTGTCCTGCGTTCAGCTTATCAAGACGCGTTTGCACGTTCCCGCGAATAGGTTCAATTTTTAGATCCGGTCTTTGCTGCAACAAAAAAGCCTGACGGCGGAGCGAGCACGTGCCGACAACCGCGCCATGCGGCAAATCTTTCAATGATGAAAAGTCTGAACAGATAAACGCATCACGCGGGTCGCTACGTTCCAGCACGTGATCAAGCGCCAAACCCTCAGGAAGAAACGATGCCATATCCTTCATAGAATGGACGCCGCAGTCGATTTCCCCTGCCAGCATCGCACGCTCGATTTCATGCGCGAACATCCCCTTGCCGCCATCGACCTCCGAAAGACGAGTCTCGCCATCCGAAGGCTTCCAGTCGCCGGAGGTCTTAATGATGACGCGTTCGATAATGAGATCGGGATGCGCTTCGCGAAGACGCGCTTCCACCATCGCCGTCTGGACCAATGCCAGCGGCGATCCCCGTGTTCCTATGCGTAAGGCGCCTGTCGTCATGGCGGTTTCTTTAGCATGTCTTTTTGGAGCTTGTCATGGTAAAAGCCAGCCCATGATCGTTCTGGGCATTGAAACCTCGTGTGATGAGACGGCCGTGGCGGTAATCCGCGACGACAAGACGATTCTGTCCAATCTGGTCCTCTCGCAGCTGGAAGAACACAAAGCCTTTGGCGGCGTGGTGCCCGAAATCGCGGCGCGGGCGCATCTGGACCATCTGGACGCCATGATCAAGGGCGCGATGGAAGACGCGGCCATCGGTTTCGATGATCTGGACGGCGTGGCCGCCACCTGCGGGCCGGGGCTGATCGGCGGGGTCATGGTCGGCATGATGGCGGGCAAAGCCATCGCCGCCGCCAAAAATCTGCCCTTTATCGCCGTCAACCATCTAGAGGCGCATGCGCTCACGCCGCGCCTGACCAACGATCTGGAATTCCCGTATCTGCTGCTTCTCGTTTCGGGCGGACACACGCAACTTTTGATCGCCGAAGATGTCGGCCGATACAAAAAGCTCGGCACCACCATCGACGATGCCTTGGGCGAATGTTTCGACAAGGCGGCAAAACTCATGGGCCTTGGCCACCCGGGCGGACCTCTGGTCGAACGCGCTACCGCCGATTGCAAAGATCATGACGCCGCCCTTAAAAAATTCCCGCTACCCATCCCCATGAAAGGACGTGAAGGTTGCGATTTTTCTTTTTCCGGCCTGAAAACGGCTGTGCGCAACCATGTCGAAAAACTTCCCGAAGGAAAACTAGCTTACGAAGATGTTTGCGCTCTTTGCTATGCCTTTCAGGAAACAGTGGCGCAAATTGTCATAGACCGCTGCGGGAACGCGTTGGAGCATATGCGCGTACGCTACGGCAATTCAGCACACAAACCCGCACTGGTCGTTTCCGGCGGCGTTGCGGCCAACAAGAGGCTCCGTAAAGCCCTCACCGATCTGGCAGCGCAAAACGGGACAGAGTGTGTTGCACCGCCTTTGGAATTGTGCTCGGATAACGGGGCCATGATCGCATGGACGGGAATAGAGAGATTGAAACGCAATATGACAGACCCGCTTGATACATCCGCCCGCCCGCGCTGGCCGCTGGATGACGCACAGTAATCACATAAAGGATATGACTATGGACACAATCGGCATCATCGGTGGCGGCGCATGGGGAACGGCTCTTGCACAATCGCTGGCACAGACAGGAAAGCATGTCGTGATCTGGGCACGGGAGGAAGATCTCGTGACCTCTATCAACAACAAACACGAAAACATATCGTATCTTCCGGGTGTTACCTTGCATGAAAACATCACGGCAACCGGAAGCCTTTCTGTAGCCGCGCGTGCCGAAGCCTTGCTTATTGTTACGCCCGCCCAATTTTTGCGCACCACCTTGCAATCCTTGAAACCCGATCTGCGCCCCGATCAGCCGCTCGTTATTTGCGCCAAAGGTGTTGAGATTGAATCCGGTATGTTGCTCTCGCAGATTGCGCAGGAAATCGTGCCCGAATCCCCCATCGCTATTCTGACTGGCCCAACCTTTGCCGCCGAAATCGCGCGCGGGCTACCCAGCGCCGTGACGCTTGCCATGAAAGATAAGGGTGTTGCCGAAAAGCTCGCCGAAGATCTAAGCAGCCGTTCGCTTCGCATGTACGCTTCCGACGATATCATCGGCGCGCAAGTCGGCGGCGCGGTCAAAAACGTCATCGCCATCGCCTGCGGCATTATCGAAGGTAAAAAACTGGGCGACAGTGCACGCGCGGCTCTTGTCACACGCGGCCTTGCCGAAATAGCCCGCCTTGCCACCGCACTCGGTGCAAAGAAGGAAACGCTCATGGGCATGTGCGGTGTGGGCGATATGATCCTGACGTGCTCTTCCATGCAATCGCGCAACTTTTCGCTCGGCGTTGCCTTGGGCCAAGGCAAGACCTTGCAGGAAATCCTCGCTCAACGTAATTCCGTGACCGAAGGCGTTTACACAGCCAAAGCCCTTGTAACGATGGCGAAAAACAATGCGGTTGAAATGCCCGTGTCCGAAGCCGTGCACAAATGCCTGACCGAAGGCGCGGATGTCGATGACATCATCGTCAAGATGCTCGACCGCCCTACCCGCTCCGAGGTGGCGTAAGACCCATGAAATACTGGCTGATGAAATCCGAACCCGATGCGTGGTCATGGGACCAGCAGGTTAAGAAGAAGGTCGAACCATGGTCCGGCGTTCGCAACTACACAGCCGCCAACAATATGAAAGCGATGAAGGTCGGCGATCGCGCCTTCTTCTATCATTCCAACATCGGCAAGGAAATTGTTGGCATTGTCGAAATCGTGAAGGAATATTACCCCGACCCCACGGACGAAAAAGGCAAGTTCGGTATGGTGGATGTGAAGGCGGTAGAGCCGCTGGCCAAGCCCGTCACGCTGGCAAAAATCAAGGAAACCGCGTCTTTGAAAGACATGGATTTGCTAAGATTATCGCGTCTTTCCGTGCAATCGGTCAAAAAATCCGAATGGGATATAATTTTAAAAATGTCAAAATAACATAATATTATCAACATGTTATTTTATTTACATAATTTTTATTGACGAAATTTGCATTCTTTTGTAGATTTCAGGCACCCTAGTGGAAACAAGACATAGGAAGATGCCGATGAAACTGCCTCAAAAGATTTTAACCTCCGCCGCTGCCTTTGGCGTTGTTGCCGTCGGCGTGCCAGCAGAAGCCGCTTTCGCGCGCGATACCACGATTCGCGATCTTACTGGCGCAGTACGTGCCGGCGGCCGCATTTTCACAGATATCAAAAAAGCCGAAAACCAGCGCCTCCGCGATCAGCAAAGATACGAACAACAATTGCAACGCGAAGAAACAAGACGTCTGCGCGATGAACAAAATTACGTGGTTCGGGCAACGCGCGACAACAATCGCCTTCAAACGGATCTTATGGATTCCAACAATGACCGCGCTAAAATCGATGACAAAGCGGGCAAGCCCAGAAACGATTCAACGCCTCAGATCGTACGCGAAGCCGCAGGCTTGAACCCGGCCAGAGGCGGCCTGACCTCCCGCGGCTCCTTCTCCAATAATGCCCAGCCCTCTGCTCAGGGCGGTCAGGAATGTCAGGACATTACGGCCACAGACGGTACGCGCGGTATTATGTGCCGCGCTCCGAATGGTGCACCAATTGTCTATAAACTTGGCAACTAGCCTTAAAAAAATTCGCAAAAGACCGCCTTCGGGCGGTTTTTTATTGTCATAATTTTATAGACATAATACAAAATACTTGCTATGGTCGCGCCCACAAGGACAAAGACTGAACAACAAACAAGGTGTGTTTATATGAAATTTTCGACCGGATTTATCAGCGCCGCCGCGCTCGCTATCGCCGCCCCTGCCGCTCCTGCCGCCGCACAGCTCAGTAGCGGTTCGCTTGAGCGTATTATCGGCGGCATCATTAAAAGACCCTCTTCCAGCCAACAATCGCGTCAGGCTGAAGAAGAAGCCCCAGTTTGCGAAAACCTGACACTGGTAACCAAAGATCCTGCAAAAGCGAATGCTGTCATCAAAACCCCGATTTGTCTTTGCGACGCGTATTCCAAACGCCTCAAAAGCACCAAACCGGCCGTGCTTGACGGCGAAGTCACAATCGCGCCGCCGGTTGCCGGCAAAGTTTGCGAGCCGCTGCCCGCGTATCAACGATAAGCATTATCGCATCATTCAAAAAAACCGGCCGTTTTAAACACGTGCCGGTTTTTTCGTCTTTAAAAAGACAACATTAAACGCCATAGTCCGCACCCTAACGGTTGCGAGTGTCCATGAGTTTATCCAAAAAAGATTATCTATCGCTGTTCCTGATCCTGACGATCTGGGCAGGAAATGTTATTGCCATCAAACTGGCCGTGGGCGAAACCGCGCCGCTCACAGCAGCGACGCTTCGCTTTGCCATTGCAGGATTACTGTTCCTCCCCTTCATTAAAAAAGTAAACCGCCAGACGATGTGGACCATCCTGCAGATCGCAATCCTGATGAACGTCCTGCATATCGGCCTGCTGTTCGTCGCGCTTAAATCTCTCGACGCCGCCAGCACGGCGATCCTACTCCAGACACAGATTGTCTTTGCCACATTGCTCGGCTGGCTGTTTTTCAATGAAACGATCCGCTGGAGAACATGGACGGGCATCGGCGTTGCCGCGCTCGGCGTGCTTTTGATGTGCGGAGAGCCGGATTTGGCCAACCATCCGCTTTCCGTCGTCATTATGCTGGTCTCCACCCTCGCCCTTTCTTTCAGCTTTGTGAAGATGAAGCATCTTCAGGCCGTGCATCCTGCAACCTACATCGCGCTGATGTGCTTGTTCTCTACACCATTTCTTGGACTCGCCAGCCTGATCGCTACACCGGAAAGCTGGACCGCCCTGCCGAACATAAACTGGCACGTGTTTGCCCCCGTCTTGATTTTCCAGTGCGTGCTCGTCAGCCTGTCGCATATTCTGTGGCAGCGGCTCGTGCACAAAGGCGAGATCGGAAAACTCACGGCCTACACCTTGCTCTCGCCGTTCATCGCTATCCTGATGTCGGTTGTCTTCCTCGGAGAGCACCTTGATTGGCCGATGATCGTTGGCGGAATTTTAACCATGGCGGGCGTGGGAATCATTACAATGCGGCGGATTCAAAAGGGAATTGCATAAGGCCCTTCGCACCGCACAACATCGCGTCCTTTCTT
>QFQB01000055.1 GCA_003241475.1 Micavibrio aeruginosavorus | reverse complement strand
CCGACACCACAGGGATCACCCGCGCCTGTACGAAACACAATTATCTGGTCAAGGATATCAAAGATCTTGCCCGCATTATCCACGAAGCCTTTCACGTTGCGCGCTCCGGTCGTCCCGGTCCCGTGCTGATCGATCTGCCCAAAGACATTCAGTTCGCCGAAGGCCCATACATCGGCAAGGACGATGCGCCGATGCATATTTACCAGCCGCGTACCGAACCCGATATGGATTTGATCGAAGAAGCCGTTGAAATGATGGCTTCGGCCAAACGCCCCGTTTTCTACACCGGCGGCGGGATCATCAATGCAGGCCCTAAAGCCTCCGAGGCGCTGACAAAGCTGGTGCGCGAAACGGGATTCCCGATCACCTCGACGCTCATGGGCCTAGGCGCGTTTCCGGCAAGCGACAAACAATGGCTGGGCATGCTCGGCATGCACGGAACCTATGAAGCCAATCTGGCGATGCATGATTGCGATGTCATGATCTGCATCGGCGCAAGATTTGATGACCGCGTAACAGGCGCTTTGAAAGGCTTTTCGCCGAACTCCAAAAAAATCCACATTGATATCGACCCCAGTTCCATCAACAAAAACGTCCATGTCGATCTCGGCATTGTCGGCGATGCGGGCAAAGCCACGCAGGCTCTTTTGGATGTGTGGAAAAAACGTGGGTTCAAAGCCGATCAATCCGCCATGAAAGACTGGAACAAGCAGATCAACAAATGGCGCGACATCAAATGCCTGCAATACAAGAACAGTAAGGATATTATCAAACCGCAATATGCCTTGGAGAAGTTGCGCGATGCGATCGCCAAAGACGGCCGCGATACGTTCATTTCCACCGAAGTCGGGCAGCACCAGATGTGGGCGGCGCAATTCCTGCCATTCGATAAGCCAAACCGCTGGCTGACATCGGGCGGACTGGGTACGATGGGATATGGTCTTCCTGCCGCCATCGGCGCGCAAATGGCGCACCCGAATGCGCTTTGCATCGATGTGGCCGGCGAAGCTTCTATCCTCATGAACATTCAGGAAATGACAACGGCGGTTCAATATAATCTGCCCGTCAAAATCTTTATCCTGAACAATCAATGGATGGGCATGGTACGCCAGTGGCAGGAATTGCTGCATGGCGAGCGTTACTCTCAAAGCTATTCGGAAAGCCTTCCCGATTTCGTGAAGCTGGCCGAAGCCTATGGCGGCGTTGGTCTGCGTGCAACAACACCGGCAGAACTGGACGATGTCATCGAACAGATGATGAAGACGGACAAAGTCACCATCGTCGATGTCTGCGTCGATCAAAAGGAAAACTGCTTCCCCATGATCCCGTCGGGCAAGGCGCACAATGAAATGATCTTGGCCGCCGACGCTTCCAAGTTCGATAAAAAACTGGTTTAGGCCATGTTGCGCAAAACCGTTTGTCTTTTTGCAGCTCTTCTTGCTCTCGCGGGCATCGCAGCCTGTAATGAGAATACGCCGAAGACCGCAGACGCGCGTTTTGCGGCAGCTGGCATCGACGATGCGCAAATGGTTGATGAATTTCTTGTCGAATTCCAAGCCGCACTCGCCAAGGATGACCGCGACGCCGTTGCCCGCATGATTTCCTACCCGCTCGGCATTTTCGTGCAGGGAAAACTGGTGCGCGACTACCGGAGCCTTGCGCAAGTCAAAGAAGGCTATGACGACCTGTTTACAGATAAGGTCAAAGCCGCCGTTCAAAGGGCCAAACCCGAATCTCTTTTCGCAAACGATCAGGGCGTGATGATCAGCGATGGCGAGGTCTGGCTAGGCCTGCATGCGGGCGTTATCAAGATTCACGCCGTCAATCCTTAGGACAAAAAATTTTAAAGCCGGAACTCTTGCCCCACGTCTGCCGTTGATAAGCCATCAAGCGTCAGAGCGGGAGAAGTAAGATGGCCTTTAAAATTACCTTATGGGCGCTGGGCGTCCTTGCAATCGCAACGATATACAATGGCGTCAGCGCCTATAATGCGCTGGGAGACAGCAATATTCAGGCGCAATTCGAACAAATCGGCCTGCTAGACGATGGCGCGCAAAATGTCCCTGCGCCGCCGCGCAAACCCTTGCGCACAGAAGAGCTTGCTTCGCGCTAAGCGTCTGGACAACGGGCTTTTTTCCGCTTAAACCTGTTCTATGGTCAAGAAAAAGCAATCCGCAGACAAAAGCGTTTACGGCACAGGCCCGGCAGACGCGAAAATCGAATCCCACACATTGTCGGTTCTCGTGGACAACGAACCCGGCGTTCTGGCGAAAGTGATCGGCCTGTTTTCGGGACGCGGCTACAACATCGAAAGCCTGACCGTCGCCGAAACCGATCACACGAACAATCTGTCGCGCATCACTGTTATCTGCACCGGAACGCCTTTGGTGATCGTGCAGATCAAAAACCAGCTGGACCGCCTCGTCCCCGTTCACCGCGTCACGGACCTGACCGAAGAAGGCGCACATGTCGAACGTGAATTAGCGCTTATTAAAGTTGCCGCTTCCGGCGACAAGCGCCTTGAAGCGCTGCAAACCGCCAATATCTTTCGCGCCCGCGTGGTCGATTCCACGCACGATTCCTTTGTATTCGAAGTGACGGGATCGTCGGAAAAGGTCAATGCCTTCATTGACCTGATGCGCGGGCTTGGTATGATAGACGTCAGCCGTACGGGCGTTGCCGCCATGTCGCGCGGCGCAAAAGCGATTTAAACGATTTTCAAAGGGGAACGACGATCATGAAGAAATTTACCGTTCTATTGGCCGGACTGTCCGCACTCACGCTCGTCGGCTGCGTGTCTCAAGAACAAGCCGATGTTAAAATGGGCGAAGGTTGCAAGGCTGCGATTTCTGCAATGCTGGAACCGGACGACAGCGTGAAAGAATTCAAATCGACTTCCGGCGCGCCGGAAAAAACAATGGGTAGCGTGTATCGCCGCATCAAGGTTTCCTATATTCAGAACGATGATTTCTCCGAAGAAGTGCGCGAAGGCTCATGCCTGTTTTCCGAACAATGGGGCTTTTTCAAAAGCAGCCATGCCGCGCTTCTCGAACAAGTCGCATGGGATGACCAGCTGGTCGGCAAAAAAGACGGCGTTATTGAAGGCGATATGAATGCCTTCTTGAAACTGACCGAAAAAGTCGATACGGCAATGGGTCAGTAATATTCTGCCAAACCGCCTTATTTTATTGGTTTTTATGTGCTTAACGGTTGATTTTATCAGCCGTTAATGCTTTTCTGGCCCTACAGCAAAACACAAGAAAATAGAGGATTTTTACCATGGCCAATACCGCCGCAAAACCGAGTGATACTGCACAGGCACAATTCGGTAGCCTGAATGTCTACTACGACAAGGATTGCGATCTCGAAATCATCAAAGGCAAAAATGTCGTGGTGGTCGGTTACGGTAGCCAAGGACATGCGCACGCACAAAACCTGCGTGATAGCGGCGCCAAGGAAGTGCGCATTGCGCTTCGCGCGGAATCCGCCACCAACAAAAAAGCAAAAGAGGCTGGCTTTGAAACCATGACGCCGTCGGATGCCGCGCAATGGGCTGATGTCATCATGATGGCAACGCCGGATGAATTGCAAAAAGACATCTACTACAACGATCTTGAAAAAAACATGAAGCAAGGTGCAGCGCTGGCGTTTGCACACGGACTCAACATTCATTTCGAATTGATCAAACCACGCAAAGACCTCGATGTTTTCATGGTCGCGCCGAAAGGTCCCGGCCACACGGTGCGCGGCGAATATCAAAAAGGCGGCGGCGTGCCGTGCCTGATCGCGGTTTATCAGGACGCATCAGGCAAAGCAAAAGACATCGCGCTGTCTTACGCGTCTGGCGTGGGCGGCGGCCGCTCGGGCATCATCGAAACGACGTTCAAGGACGAATGCGAAACAGACCTGTTCGGCGAACAGGCTGTTTTGTGCGGCGGTGTTTCTGAATTGGTAAAAGCGGGTTACGAAACTCTGGTCGAAGCGGGCTATCCTGCGGAGATGGCGTATTTTGAATGCTTGCACGAATTGAAACTGATCGTCGATCTGATGTACGAAGGCGGCCTCAACAACATGCGCTACTCGATTTCCAATACAGCGGAGTTCGGCGACTATGTTTCCGGACCGCGCGTGATTACGTCCGAAACCAAAGAAGAGATGAAGCGCATTTTGAAAGACATCCAGTCGGGCAAATTCGTGCAAGACTTCATGGGCGGCAACAAAGAAGGCCTCACCCGCCTCGTCCAGATCCGCGAAGAACAATCCAAACACGGGATTGAAGAAGTCGGTGCAAAACTCCGCGCCATGATGCCATGGATCGGCAAGAACAAGCTGGTCGATAAAGCCAAAAACTAATCAGACAAAAAGGCCGGAATTTCTTCCGGCCTTTTTTATTCTTGCAACGGCAGGCTTACTTGCCGCGCGCCTCATCGCTGATTTTCTCGCGCACGGAATCCCGCAAGGATTTTTCCTCTTTCTTCGGCGACGAATACGGATCAACCGCTTGACCGGAAATCGCATCCCGCGCCGTCGATTTAGGCGGCTCGGGCGTTGGGGCCGGTGCAGGAGCCGTCGGCGCAACAGTCGTGGTATCGGTTGTCGTCGTCGTTGTGCCCGTTGGCGTTTCTGTCGTCGTCGTTGTCGAAGACGATGTTTCCGTCGTGGCATAGGATGCCGACGCAAGCGCGATCAGGGACACAGCAAATGTGAGTACAAATTTTCTCATGGTCATCCTCTTAAAGGTTCATATCAATAAACTATCAGGCCCATGACTTTGGGCAAGGGCCGCATACAGGCTTATCCCTATGCAAACGCACGAAAAGGCAAAAGCATTCCCTACACTTCTCGGTTAAAAAGACTGTTTTTGATCTTCCCCAAAGTCTCTTCAAGGCCGTATTTGGCGGGGCTAATGCCGTATTGGGGCGCATTGAGCAGTTTAACGAAGGCGCCGAACACCCGAAGATGGGCATCCACCTTGCGCGCGTCGTCGATCTTGGCGCGGGCGCCCGCGCTCAGGCTTACGGTATCGGCCAGCTTGGTTTGGCTGTCTTCCAAAGCGCCGGAAACTGCGCTCAAGGATTTACCCTCCTTTTGCGCCTTTAAGATCAATCCGCCCAATGTCACGGGCTTGTCGGAAACGCCGTTGGCCATACGCTTATTATACATCCGATTGTCTTAAAAAGCTCTTGCGAAAAAAGTACGGGCGGCGCAAGGGTTTAAGGGCAATAAAACAACGGAAATTTTTATGACGACCCCGCACAAAGACCACCCCCTTCTGGGCATGACAGCCGCCATCGCAGCCTTCTTTTGTTTTTCCGTCATGGTGGTCTTCGCCAAAAAACTGGCAGAGCATCATCATGTGATCGAGGTCGCCTTTTACCGCAATCTAATCGGACTGATCCCTTTTTTATTTATGATCTACGCTATGGGACGGCGAGATATACTAATCATCCGCAGCAACCCCCGCGGCATCGTCATTCGCTCCATCGTCGGCACGATCAGCCTTCTGGCGACATTCGGCGCCTTCTCGTTGATGCCGCTCGCTGATGCTCAGGCTTTTTTGTTTACGGCATCCTTGCTGATCCCGGCATTGGGCTTTTTCTTTCTGGGAGAAAGGGTCGGACCGTTCCGATGGGTAGCCATCATCGTAGGATTTCTAGGCGTTTGCGTGATGCTCCGCCCCTCCGGCGATGTGAATGTTCTGGGCGTGGCCGTAGCGCTGTCCGCGGCCTGCATGCATGCCGCGTTGCAGACAATCCTGCGCTACCTCGGCAAAACCGAAACGCCGGAAACGGTGACGTTTTACTTCATGTTTATCGGAACATTCGTCGCGCTGATTCCCATGCCGATCTATTTCACGATGCCGACATGGCAGGAAATACCGCTTATTTTGGGGCTTGGCCTTACAGGCCTCGGAGGTCAGGTTCTGATATCCATCGCCTACAAAAACGCGCAAGCCGCTATCGTAACGGTCTTCAATTACTCATCAATCATCTGGGCTACATCTTTCGGATGGATCTTCTGGAACGACTGGCCCGACAACGCGATCTTCATCGGCGGCGGTATTGTTATCGCCTCCAACGTCTTCATCGTTTATCGGGAAAACAAGCTGGCCAAACAGGCAACGGCTCAAGTGCAAACAGCCGATCTGCTGGATTAGCCTATTCGATCTGCAGGCCTTCTTTGGAATAAAAACCGATCTCGCGTTTGGTGTGCCAGTCTTTGAGAACAATCACCGGATGTTCGCCGCTCGCCGTAATGCCGTAGACAGTATCGAGCGTCATGACGACACGGCGCTTGTCCAGACCGCCTAAACGATAGAATTGCGGCCCGACGATCAAGACAGGCACATCGTCTTCATCCGTTTGTTCGCGCAGGATGTCCGCCTTGAAGAACCCGTCGATCATGGCGAACTGGTCCTTGTTCTGCGCCAGCCAGTCCTCGACATACCAATCTTCGGTTGCCCATTGCTGGTTCTGCGTCTCTTTGCCGTTCTCTAGATAAGGATGGAATTTCTTGTAGGAGGTCCATTTCCAGTGTCCGGGCCACCAGCCGAAAGGCCACCATTGCGCCGCCATCGCCGGCGTGGAGAGCAAAAGGGCCAGAATAGCCAGTAAAGTCAGAAACTTGGTTTTCATTATGCGGGGCGAGTCCTTGGAATCAACGCAAAAAAGCCTAAACAACTTTTAACGGATTCATGGTATCCTATAAAGATGATTGGCGCCATATCCACTGCTTTGTCCGGATTGATGGCCGCTTCGAAACGTGTCGAAGCGAGCGCAAGCAATATTGCCAACGTCTCGAGCGCAGGATCGCTTGACCCCGCCAGCCCGAACCAGCCCTATCAGGCGCAAACAACCGTACAAACGGCGAATGAAAGCGGCGGCGCCAGCGCAACCAACATTCCCAAGACTCCCGGCATCGTAAACGCCTACGCGCCGGACTCGCCTTTTGCCAATGCGCAAGGCGAAGTAGGCGCACCCAATGTGGATCTAGCCGAGGAAGCGGTGAATCTGAAACTCGCCGAAATCTCCTACAAAGCCAATATCGCCACGCTGAAGACTGCGGATGAAATGTCCGACAGCCTGCTCAATATCTTCGACAAGCGCGTCTAGAAAGCCTTCGTTTTTATAATTTCCGTAATACAAAAATGACGAACTTTTCGGGCTTTCCCCCGTTGTTGTTCGCACATGCAAAATTTTTGCTTGCACCTCCATCCAATATATGGGAAAGGAACTATGTTGCATAGCAGTATGTTGATTTTTGCATGACTGCTATAACATTTTGTCAAACGTCACAGGAGGACTTTACATGACGAATGCACTGCCCCAACCTGAAACGACCGATACGGATTTCAATGCCGATATCAACCCGAGCGCGACCATGGTTTCGCTGGACAGCATCCTCAACAGATCCAAAATGATCTGGCACAGAGGCACGCGATAATATTCTCCCATTTTCTTCCCCAAAAGAAACCTGTCCTTTGCGGCAGGTTTTTTTGATGGCTAGGGAACGATCGTCAGGAACAAGAAGGTTGCAAACATCACAAGATGCACGATGCCTTGCAAGATCGTCGTGCGTCCCGTCCCAACGGTGATAACGCTCAGTAAGAGGGTGACGGCTAGTAGCACGCCCTCCTTTGCGTTTAACCCCATCGACAATTGCTGGTCCAGAAAAAGACTCGCCGCGACGACGGCAGGAATGGTCAATCCGATCGTTGCCAGTGCGGAACCGAGAGCCAGGTTCATGGATGTCTGAAGCCTGTTCGCGCGCGCCGCCCGATAGGCCGCAAGGCTTTCGGGCAAGAGCACCACGGCGGCGATCAAAATACCGACAACAGCCTTGGGGGCCCCTGCAGATGCCACGCCCTCTTCGATCATCGGAGACAACGCTTTGGCTAGCCCGACGACGACGACCAGCGATACAACCAGCAACACTGCACTAATAAGCGTGTTCTTAGCGGTCGGCGGCGGCGCATGGGTTTCCTCGTCGTCCATGTTTTCCTGCGGCAGGAAATAATCGCGGTGACGGATTGTCTGAACAAAAATGAACGCGCCATACAAAATAAGAGACGCAACACCTGCGAAGACAAGCTGGGAATTGTTGTAAGCAGCGCCCGGTGCGCTTGTCGTCACATTGGGCAGCAACAGCGTAATGGCCGTCAGCGCGGTTAGAACGGCCAGCGCCGCGAGCGCGCTCTCAAGCTGGAACCCCTGTACGAAATGTTTGATGCCGCCCGCCAGAAGGCAAAGCCCCACAAGCCCGTTGCAAATGATCATAACGGTAGCAAAAACGGTATCCCGCGCGAGTGTTTGCGTTCCCTCGGAATCCTGAAACATGATGGAAACGATCAGCGCCACCTCAATAACCGTGACAGCCAGCGCAAGAACCAAGGTTCCGAAAGGCTCGCCTACGCGGTGTGCTATTATTTCGGCATGATAGACGGCGGCAAAAACCACAGCGAGAACCGCAAAAGCGGTAATGCCCGCCGTTGCGCCCGTCAGACCTTGCATAAAAATGAAAGCCAGCAACGCGGCTCCCGAAATTGGCCATACCCATGTCCACCATGGAACCCGCTTTGCCGAAACCATCCCAATGTCCCTTTTTCTTATCTATTTGTTCTGCCTGAAATTAACAGATTTATGAAGTGGATCAAACAGTTCATCCATCAAGAGGCGGCAATAAATAAAAAACGTTGCTCAAGAAATGCCATTATGTTTATCTTTTTGCATGACGCAATCAACCACCATAAACCGCATCCGCCGTAGCCGACGTATCACCGCGTCTTTTGGCGTGATTTCGGTTGCCGTCTGATCCAAGATAACTCCGAAAACATTCTTAAGGCGCGTCCGTCCACGGCTTCCACCAAGCCGCCAAATCATTGCAACAAATTTAAGGATTTAAAATATGAATGCCAAAGAAAACAAGAAAGTCGTCCTTGCCTACTCCGGCGGTCTGGACACGTCGGTCATTTTGAAATGGCTGATCGAAGAGGAATACGAGGTCATTTGCTTTATGGCCGACGTGGGCCAAAAAGAAGATATGGAAGCCGCCAAGACTAAGGCCTTGGGCATCGGCGCTTCAAAAATCTACATCGAAGATCTGAAAAAGGAACTGATTACCGATTACATCTTCCCCGCCTACGCCGCAGGCGCCATTTACGAACGGCGCTATCTGCTCGGGACATCGCTGGCGCGCCCTCTTACAGCCAAAAAGCAGATCGAGATCGCCCAAAAAGAAGGCGCTGCCTATGTCGCGCACGGCTGTACCGGCAAAGGGAATGACCAAGTGCGGTTCGAATTGACCTACTATGCGCTTCAGCCTGACATCAAGGTAATCTCTCCATGGAAAACGCCGGAATTTCTTGCGCGTTTCCGCGGCAGATCCGACATGATCCAATATTCGGAGCAACACGGCATTCCAATCAAAGCCAGCCGATCGAAGCCCTATTCCGAAGATGAAAATCTGCTGCATATCAGTCATGAAGCAGGCATTCTGGAAGACCCTTCGGCTATCACCGAGGAAAGCGTGTACTCGCACACCGCTCCTCTTTCCCAAACGCCCGACAAGTCCGATTTCGTGAAAATAGATTTTGAAAAAGGCATTCCGGTTAAGGTCGCCGATATAGAAAGCGGCAAATCGGCAAGCGATCCTCTGGCGATGTTCGAGCTGTTGAACGAGATGGGATACAAACATTCCATCGGACGACTTGATATGGTGGAAAACCGCTTTGTCGGCATTAAATCCCGCGGCGTTTATGAAACCCCAGGCGGACAGATTTTATACAACGCGCATACCGATCTGGAAAGCATCACGCTGGACCGTGAAGTTCTGCACCTCAAACATATGCTGGCCGACAAGCTGGCCGTCTTGATTTATAACGGCTTCTGGTTCTCGCCGGAAAAAGAAATGATCATGGCCGCCATGAACCACAGCCAAAAAACGGTCACAGGTTCTGTCACCGTACAATTGTTCAAGGGAAGCGCCTATCCGGTATCCAGAACCTCCCCGCTCTCGCTGTACAATCCCGAGATGTCATCAATGGATGTCGCGGGCGGATATGACCAGCAGGACGCAGGCGGATTTATCAAGATCAACGCCATCCGTCTGAAAGCCGCAACAGCCGTGAAACAGCAACTGGAAAAAACCGGAGGCAAAAATGTCAAAGCAGCCTGAGGTGGCAAATAAAATGTGGGGCGGCCGTTTCGATGCGGCCGCTTCAGATATCATGCTGGAAATAAATTCCTCCATCGCTATTGATCAGCGATTTTATCGCCAGGATATTACAGGCTCCATCGCGCATGCGCGCATGCTGGGCGCCACTGGCATCATAACCAAAGACGAAAGCGACAAAATCATAGCTGGCCTGTCCGAAATTTTATCGGAGATAGAATCCGCTAAAGTGACTTTTGATCCCACGCTCGAAGACATTCACATGAACGTGGAGCATCTTCTGACGCAAAAAATCGGATCGCTGGGCGGGAAACTCCATACGGCAAGATCAAGAAACGATCAGGTAGCAACGGATTTCCGCCTGTGGATGCGCGATGCCATGGCGCAAACCATCATTGAAATCGATACATTAGCCAAAATTCTTTCGACGAAGGCAAGTGAACATCAAAAAACGGTCATGCCGGGTTTTACCCATCTGCAGACTGCGCAACCGGTGACGCTGGGCCTGCATCTGGATGCTTATGTGCGAATGCTCTCCCGCGATGCCGCGCGCATGAAAGATGCATCGGACCGTATGAATGAATGCCCGCTCGGCGCTTGCGCCCTTGCCGGCACCATGTTCCCCATTGATCGTTCCATGACCGCCAAAGAGCTTGGATTCACAAAACCTATGTCCAACACGATGGATGCCGTAGGTAGCCGCGATTTCGTTTTGGAATTTTTATCCGCCGCCGCCATTTGCATGAGCCACCTCTCCCGTCTCGCCGAAGAACTTGTCTTGTGGTCATCAACGCAATTCGGCTATATCCGCCTTCCCGATTCCTACACCAGCGGCTCTTCCATCATGCCGCAAAAAAAGAACGCCGATGCGGCGGAACTGGTGCGCGGAAAATCGGGACGCGTGACAGGTAATTTGATGCAAATGTTGATGGTGATGAAAGCGCTCCCTCTCACCTACAACAAGGACATGCAAGAAGACAAACAGGCCGTGTTCGATTCTTACGACACGCTTGTGCTGTGCCTCAAGGCCATGGGCGGCATGATCGAGGGCATGCAAATTAAAGCCGACCGTATGAAAGAAGACGCAATCAGCGGATATTCCACCGCCACGCGCCTTGCCGACTGGCTGGTTATCAATCTGAATATTCCCTTCCGCGATGCGCATCACATCACGGGAAAAATCGTCAAGCTCGCCGAAAGAAAGGGTCTAAGGCTCGATCAGCTGTCTTTGGCCGATTACAATTCCGTGGAACCGCGTATAACCGAAGGCGCTTTGAAAGCTGTCACACTTTAGAAAACATATCGACCCCGCCGTAGAACATATGAAAAATAAATATGGGTGAAAGACAGCCTATTTAAAATTCCGCCAGCCCCTTGGAAAAATTTCCTTTTTTAGCGATAAACCCGCCAAAAACGATCATCCGGATTTTTTTACGAACTCGTTAAAGAAATGCCTTGATTCCCCAGAGGGATAACGCTCATAAAGCGAGGTCTTTTGGACACCTCTTTCGTGCGTCCCGTTCGTCTAGAGGCCTAGGACACCTCCCTTTCACGGAGGCGACACGGGTTCGACTCCCGTACGGGACGCCAATTTTTCATCTCCAGACATTCACAAAAGTCCAAAAAACTGTTATAAAACAGCAGTTTTCAGCCCATCTACTGTTCGCCAGCGTTCGCCAAGATTTCTCAAAATCCGTCGATTTTGGGGGCATTTTTCGGGATTGTGCCCCCAGGACGGAAAGGATTATGCCCCCACATGAAACCAACCCATATCGCCTGCAAAAACGCCGAGCCGAGAGAGAAAGCCTATAAGCTTTCTGATGGCGGCGGCGTCTATCTTTATGTAATGCCAAACGGCTCCAAATACTGGCATTTCAAATACCACTATGCCGGAAAGGAGAAGCGCCTCGCTTTGGGCGTCTAACCTATAATGGAAACTCTCTAGTTCTCCAGCAAAGAATCCCCAATCGATTTTAGTTTCTCAGAACAAAATCAATTTGCTGCGTCACAAATATGGCATAAGACATATAAATTCATTCAAGAATTTATCATGTTAAAACATCCGTAGCCGGTTTTTCTTATTCTCCACGTCTTCGGAACACAAAACTGAAGACGTACATTTTGTGTAAAGTTTCGTACGCTCACCCAAAAACATCATCCATTTCAGGAAACGAAATCAATGAGTTAGAAAGTCACATGATCTTAACAAACCGAAGGTTGCTGGAGAAAATTTTTAGCTTTTGTGTCAAAATATT
>QFQB01000173.1 GCA_003241475.1 Micavibrio aeruginosavorus | reverse complement strand
GCCTTTTCTTTAAGAGAGAATTGTCGCTGCCAGCTCTTGCGCCTGCGCTCGTATTTCAGGGACGGCTGTCGTTTCGAATAACTCCCCGAACAGCGCCGGACCGATCCGTAAACATCCATGAAAATCACGCCCTTCATCATAGCGGTATCCAAGACAATTTATAACAGCATCAGCCTGAATCAGTCCGTCCTTGCAATGAACAACAGGCCCAGACGCCACAGACACAACACTATGCCTCTCGATTTTCAATTGATTACTTGCAAGCATCGCCTGAACCGTATTCGCAATTTGAGGCGCCATGCGATGCCTGTGCACGTTCCAATACGTCAGCAAACGCATTTGAAATTTATTGCGTGCAGGCGCGTCCCATTGCTTCCAAATCAGGTTGGTATGCGACCGCAATGCATCGATAACCGCATGCCATGGATTGAGCTTTGCGCTTTTTCTGATTTTATGAAGCAAAGCCGCAGGCGACAAAAATTCGCCGGATCCTGTAATGAAACTCTCTATAGAAACAGGATCAATATGCGCAGCAGGCAACAGGCCGTTGCGCGAAATCATGACGATCTTGCCCTTGTAGCCGTTTTCATGCAGAGCCAAGACCATATCTACCGCCGTCAATCCGGTGCCGATCAACGCAACGGTTTCGGCTTTTAAAAGAGCGTGCATGTCGATATTCCATGGATCGTCCCAATATCCGGCAACGATCCCTTCGACCCGCGGACACATTGGAAGAACATTTCCGCTGGCCAAAACTGCGAAATCATAGATTTTCGAAACCCCATCGGAGCACGATAAAAGCACGGAATCTTCCAGCGTCTTGGTTCCCAAAATATCTCTTTCAATAAAAGAGACGCTCATAACGGCGCAAGTAGCATCGAGTTTCTCTTTTAAATAGGCGGCATATGTTTTACGCGGAACAAAATCAGCCGCAGAAAAACCGCGCGTCTGCGCCCACACGGAAAAATCATTTTTATCATCTTGGAAGGCGCTCATATTGGCGGCGCGGACATTCAAAAGGTGAGATTCGTGCACAGTGGAGTAAGCGATCCCCTTGCCGAAACGTCCGGCACGGTCATACACATCGACACTCAGGTTCTTCGCACCTTCTCGCTTAGACAAGTGCGCAAGCAACAAAACAGCAGATGCTCCACCGCCGATAATAGCAAGCGTCTTTTTAGTCATGGGAAGGATCGACGGATTTGGCCGTCCGGGACTTCAGTTCATCATATAGGGAAAAAATGGTTTTACTTCCCGTTCTTACAAAAACAGCCGGACAAAGACCGTGTAGGATTGCCGCGACCCCGCCGCCGATCATGCGCAATCCTATAGGAACCGCTACGCATAAATGCTCAGTATAGCTTTCGTGGACACTATCAAGATGATCTTGGCATTTTTTAAACATGGTATTATCTTGCCACGAGTTGCATATGAAACCAATATTTTTATAAGGGAATAGATCCGTTATTGCACGATGCAACCGCCTGCACTACCATCGATTACTAGACAACCAGCATTTACACTTACACTACTGTTATTGGATTGCTTGGAAGCCTTTTCATCTTTGATGTCATCACCATTTTCTTCTTGTGATGATTGGGGCGTTTCTGTCACCTTTTCTCCTACCACCCCGATCGCCGTCACTGTGTTCTTAACAGCCACGTAATGGTTGATCGTGTTATCGACAGCAACCGGAATCGGCGATACTCCTGGCGGGTTATTGTGCGGGGGAGCTGGCGGTGGTGGTGGCGGTGGTGGTGGCGGTGAAACTATATTTCCCGTTACAAAAATAAACTGACTGCTCGCTCCAGCTATGCTCGAAGCGGGATCTGTATTGTAATACTTACCGGATATGCCACCTGCACTCAGACCGCCTATGACAGTATTGACAGCGTCATCGGCATAAACAAGATAGCGCCCGCCCGCAACGGAAATCGCCGTAGCACCCGAAGACGAATTGTTGATGAAAGCGTTGCTTGCAACGACTAGAACCGATGTTCCAGTCCCGTAAGAAGACAGGCGCCCGTTCGTACCGAGCGTAACATCGCGCGCATTCAGACCAAGGTCTATATCATTTATGTCGAATGCCGCGGGCGTCGTAATGCCGCTTAGCCCGTCCCAGCCTGCAAATAAATTGATGCGGCCTGTTCCCGCATTCGTGATAGCGCGATTCACATCAATATCGCCCGTTGTAAGGATAGAAAGATGTCCAACTCCGTTCGATGTGCCGTTCGCGCTCACCG
>QFQB01000054.1 GCA_003241475.1 Micavibrio aeruginosavorus | reverse complement strand
ACACTGGAGCAAAGATTAAAGACCGACGGATTTAATATTCGCATACAGAACGAAGGATTGTCAGTGGATACGACGGCAGGCGGTCTGTCGCGTCTTCCGGCGGCGATAGCCGGAGAGCCGAAACCGCGTTTGGTCATTGTCGCGCTCGGCGCCAATGACATGGTGCATCGGCTGGATGCAGAGCAAGCCAAAAAAAACCTCAGCGCCATTCTGCAGGCTTTGAAAGACCAGAAGATTCCTGTCTTTTTGATCGGTATTCGGAATCCATTGGGCTATGGCCCGTTTATGAAAGGTCCATTTCCCGCGTTGTTTCAGGATTTGGCAAAAGAATTCGATGTGCCTTTTTATCCTTACATGTTGAAGGATGTAGCGATGATTCCAGAACTTAATCAGGCTGACGGATCGCATCCGAATGAAAAGGGCGTTGCCATTATGGTGAAAAATATCGCGCCCTCTATCGAGGACGCGTTGAAGAAAGATTGATTACATCGTGAGTTGCGGTGCGGATGAATCCGCGTTCTTTGGTGCGTCAAGAGCAACAACATTGATTTTCACGTCTCTATATTGACGCATCAGCCATCCGCTCGGCTTTCCCGGAATATCGCCCAATGCCTTGTATCCCGGGGCGATAACGGCTTCTAGCTTTGTATCTTTGCTAGGCGCTACCGTGGGGAATACATCAATCTTGGGCAGGGATGGCAGACTTCTGGTATCCATAGGTTTGTATCCGGATAGACCAGGCATTTCACGCTTATCAAAGCCCCAGTCGGATAGCCCATCGTAAAACTCTCTCAAGGTCTTTGATCTGCATGATTTTTTCTCGTGTTTCTTTTGATCGATCGTGATCGAGCATTTCACCATAATTCCTTTGTTTCTGTTGTAAACAAAAGCTGGGATATGGCTTGTGATAGGATCATTTGGATTTGTAGAAATAGCATTGATTACTCTAAGACCGCGCTCATAGCCGAAAAGATGCGGTGCAATGTAAAGCATGGTGGAGTTCATATATTTTCCGCCATCTGGATGCTTCATCTTGCCGCTGTCCAGCATGTCCTGCATTTTTGCAGCGCCTCTAGTGCTCCAAGCTGAGCCAAGGATAAAGTTAAGCGAATTGTTGTAGACAATGGAATTGTCGCGATGACCACCGGCACGAAATCTTGCGGCGTATTCGGGGTAGCCGATTTGTGCGCAAAGTTTTATGCAGGCTTCTCCAAAGGTTGAAGAAATAAACTGGTTCGCGCCGCGAGCAGAACTTTTGGGGTTAACAAGATCTTTTCCGTGTTTTGATTCAAGGAACCATTTTGCAAGGAGGAAGCTTAAGGGAAGAGGTGTGCCCTTTTCGCCGCCGCTGATAAGCCAGCTTTCGAAGATGGAGCGGTAATCTTCTTTTGAAATGACGTTTTTTGCGTTGTTGATACGAAACACGAAGACATCTTCGGTTTTCGTTACGCCGTTTACGATGATCTTGTGTTTTTCGGCCGTCACAGACATGCCGGTCAGGCCGGAGAGGACGACTTTTTGACCGGTATGTTCTTCACCATTATAGCTTGGGATGGCCTGATTAACACGCGTGCACAGCTCCGGATCTTCCAATCTATAAACAGTGCGTTCTCCGACAAAAAAGATCGGATCTTCTTTGCTGCAATGGGAATCTGTCTTTGCAATTTCACCCGTATATTGATTTTTGGCGGATGCCTTTGCTGTAGCAAGTTGTTCAGTGCTTATGTCTTGAGAGGAAAAGGCATTGTCGCTTTGCCTATCATTTGTAGGCATGTGAGTCATGGCCGTTGTACCTAGGGCGAGAGCGGCGGTTACCATGTGCGCTGTGGCGGATGCTTTTTTGCTTTTGCCGATTTCTTTGCCTATTGCCAGTGCCGCAGTGCCTGTCATGCGTGCGGCCTTTTTGCCGGCAATCCAAGAGCTGATGCCGCCCAATTTAGCCAAACCGAAAATTCCTTCGCCTGCGCCTTCAAGCGCTTTTTTGGTTGTGCGTCCGGCTTGTGTAGCGGCAGGTTTTGCAGAATCGTAGACGCTCCGCGTCGCGGGCATGATTTTTTCCATGACGGTGCGTGTAACGGTGTCTTGTGCGCTTGGGCCTTTGCGAAGAAGTCCGTCAATATAAGCGCGGCCCATGGCTACTTCGGCCTCGCCGAGTTTTTTTACGGCATCAATCTCATTGGGTAGCGGAGCCGCTTTGTTTTGTGCGGGGGCTGGCATGGCTTCACGATTGATAATGCGGTAAAGAGGGCTTACTTCTTCCCCGCGCTTTATTTTGAATTGTTTTTGCTCTTCATTCATCATCGTCACACGCCCTGTTTTTCTTATATAGTCCGAGGCGATTTATAACACAATTATTTACATAACGCAATTCATTGTTTACAAAAAGTTAATATCTTAGACGACGTTGATTAACAATTCTAAAAGCGTATGAAAATCAATACGTTATGAGGATGGCGGCAATGCGAGTGCGTCTTTTGGTCTTTTGCCGATGGATTTGACCAGAAGCTTTCCAAAGGCAATGCCTGGCTTTTCGACATATAAATAGGCAAGCCATGCCAATGCGTAGGACGCTGGGATGACGATCAGGCTGGAAAGGCCCATCCTCATCATCGGTGTCCATTCGTCTCCAAAATTTATCAATATCCAGCCGCAAACAGGGATTGCCACGAAGAAGTGTAATAAATAACAGCCATAGGAAGCATCGCCCAAAAATTGAAATACAGGGCGGCCTAGAAAGCAGGAAATCCTGTTAACAGCGTTTGAGAGAAGAGGGGGAATGGCCAAACGATCATGTAATGCAAATGCGGCCAGCATCAGGACGAACAAGATGCGCAAAGTTGCAGAGGCTATGCCGAACGGGAAATGCAACGGCACTATAACGGCCATTAGTGCAACGAACACAAGAGCAAAGCGTTCGGATAGGCTATTGGCGAAGTAGGCGGCTGCGACGAGCATGCCGGACAAAAACAAGTTGAGCTTGAGAAGAATGAGGCTTGGGAGCAGAGGGAAGCCGCGCATATAATCTTCGATAAGAATCCACGCGACGACGCAGGCGAGTATCATCAATGCGGTGACCTTAATCTTGTCCCATTTTTGCATGGCCAGAAACATAAAGGGAAAAAGTGCGTAAAATTGCATCTCCAGTCCTATGCTCCAGTCAGGAAGAGAGCTCCGGTCATGATAATCAGGCATTAGTCCGAATGCAAAAGTGACGTGGCTCAGTATATTGGCCATGCTGTGATCGGTATATTTATAAAGATGAAGAGGCTTGTCCCCTGCTTCTCTTAAAGCGGCCCAGTAATCGACAATAGCAGGACCAATTAGAAAGCCGATTAGTAGGGCTACATAAAAAAGCGGCGCAATACGAAAGAAACGGCGGATCCAGAATAAAAACCATGATGAAGACACGTTCATCGGTTCCTTATTGTTGCGCAAAGCTGCGTGGTAGTACATCAAGAAGCCGGAGATAAGAATAAACAAGTCAACCGCGAATTCCGGCGAGCTAATGAGGGGAATGTGAAGTTGGTTGAAGAAACACAAATGTCCGACCAGCACCCAAAGCGCCGCAAGGCCGCGCAAACCGTCCAGAAATCCCAGATGAGTTTTTTGCGTGGTCATAAATTGCTACCTTATTGAAAAAGATGCTTTATCCTGACTTGTATGGCAAAATGGGTCAAGCGCCCATTTCTATTGCGCAGGCATGGGGGTCTTTATGTCCTTTGTGGTGACATTGTCATCGGTATATTCAACATAAGGCGGCGATTTCGTCCACTGTACCCCGTTTACGCCCATGTCGTATCCCAGTTTGAAAATCTGACCCATATATTCAGGATCGAACATTTCTTTCGACACAACTTGGAAAGTCTCGGGTACTTGGATTAGGTTGTAGTCGATGCCGTCGCGTTTTGCGCCGACATACAAGCGGTAAAGATCGCCGACGCCCTGATACTTGATGAGTGTTTCAACCGAGCGTTCGGAAAGCGAGAGCAAACCCGGATCAAGCTCTTTGTATTCCGGCGTGATTTTTGTATTGCGCACGACGAAAAGTTTTCGTTCTATGCCACTTTCTTTGAAGATGCGGCTTTCGGTGCTGGTCGATTGTAGCGGATAGAGGAACACTTGCGCCGTAACGCCGCCGTCTGAATGAATCTCGCTATATTCTTTTCCATCCACCGTGACGTCTATGAACACAGGCGCAAAAGCGCCGGGTATCGCGGACGAGGCCAGCATGATTTTGTGAAACAGTTTCAGCGCGTCTGGCCGTCCCGAATTGGCAATGGATCCCATATCCCAGATGACGCTGCGCTGCGCCTCGACGTTCGTTGTAGCAATGAGCAAGCGGCGGCCTTTGCGATGCTCTGCGGCGATTTTGTCGAACATCTCTTTCGTGACAGATTCTTCAATCTTTTTAAAAAGGGGCCCGTTGTCGGTAAGCGCGAGGCCGCCTGTAATGCCGTCAAGAATGGTAGAAAATCCTGCAATGAAAATATTTTCGGATTTGAGCGTTGTATAAAGCTCTTTCAATTCATCGTCGTAATCCGATCCCAGGAAAGCAAACGGCGCAATCAGCGCCCCTGTGCTCACGCCTGTAACGATAGCGAATTGGGGGCGCGTGCCGGATTTCGTCCAGCCGTTAAGCAAGCCCGCGCCGAACGCTCCGTCATTGCCGCCGCCGGACAGCGCTAGATATTCCATAGGCGGATAATGGCCAGTTGCCTCGAACTCGGCTTGATGCGCGGCTTTGTATTGCGTAATGCGCTTGGCAACGACATCGTCGAGATTTTCCGGTGCTTGGTCGCCCCAGCTACGGATGTTGGCGCTATAGCCTTCAACGACAGTCTGTGAAACCTTATCCTTGGGAACGGCGCTGTGAAGCGGAACGGTCCCGCACGCGCCGAGCGTCAAGCTAAGGAAGACGATAAAAATGTTTTTTGAAATCATATCCGGGCCAAACGGTCCTAAAAATAAGTGGCGGAGCCGGAGGGATTCGAACCCTCGATACGGTATAACCCGTATGACGATTTAGCAAACCGTTGCCTTCAGCCTCTCGGCCACAGCTCCGCACAAGCCCATGAAGTAGCAGATGAAAGGGGCCAAATCAACTAAAGATAACGTTGCAGGTAAGTTCCCCAGTCCGCCACTTCGGAAAGGTCCGGGTAGGCGTCGATCGTCTCGACCGACCAGCCGGTGGGGGAGCCGGAATTCCGGAAGATTTTGGCCATGATGCAGGCTTCTTTGTCTTTTCCGCCCGCCATTTCCAGTTCCAACAGGTTTTTATCGGTCATGCCGTCCGCGAGGCGGAAAGAGGGGGCGTCCACATCGCCGAAAACATGGCCGGAGCGGATTTCCGTGACAAAAACGATGGTCTGAACGTCGTCGCCGACGCCTGCCAGCTCGCAAGAAATAAATTCATCATCGCCGCCGCCTTCACCGGTGGCATCGTCCCCGCTGTGGTAGATCGCGCCGGACTGATCCATGGAATCCTGCGCCATAGGACCAACAAAATCGATATAGTCGCCGGCGAAATCATAGACGAAACAGGAAATGTCGAGATCGTGCTGGTCCGCACCGCCTGTCATTTTTTCGATAAAGGTTTCCTTCTTGCCGATACGGTCGTCCCAGCTGATGGCGGCGACGATACGGTGGCGGGCTTTGACAGTGAATAGAAGTGGCGGGGCGAACTTTGCCATGATGCGTACTTTCTTAATCTATGAAATTTTCGTCTTTAAGGCGTTTGTGTTCGGAAAAGTCGGCTTTGACGACAAGCAAAAATCCTACAAGCAGCGCAAGTATGCCGATAGTGGCAAGCAGCTTAAAGAATAGCGCCCCCAGATCGACGCCCCAGATATGAAGGATGATGATCGCCGCCGCTGCAATGGCAAGGCTGATCAAAAGGTAGATGAGGGCGCGCTGCAGGTTCATGCGGCTTTATCCCGTTCCATGACGACAAGAAACGCTTCGCGTTCAAAGAACAGCAACATGCGGCGGGATTCTTTTTCCATGGTTACAACGCGCCATCCTTGGGCGGCATTGCGGTTCAGGAAATCCGTAAAGCGTTCCGGATCAACTTTGGACGAACCAAGGAAGAGGGAGCCGAGCATCCCTTCGCGGTACAGAATGACTTTATATTCACGGGTCTGTGTCATGGATGAAAGGATAATATGCCACCGCCAGCGCCGCAAGCCTATCCCGCGATATTCCATATCAATGCGTCCGGCGCGGCATGTTTTTGCGCAAATTGCCAGATCTTGGCATCGGTGTAGGGGCAGGACGGATAGGGCGGCGGTAGCTTTGCGGGTTGGTGGTATTTTTCAGGCGCAATGAAATTGCCATTGCCGCCTTTGACAACAGAAACAATTTTAATGGGCTTATCGGGGAAAGCCGCTTTCAGGGCTTTGGCAAAGGTGCCTGATACAGACGCGCACCATATTTCCGAATGTTCAGGCAAAGCCATTTCCCGAAGTGTCCTAACCATAGCTTCATGAAAAGCGGGTGTATCGAAGGCCAGCGGAAAAATATAATCGGCTCTGATCTCGGTGTAGAGTTTCTCGACAGGCAGAGGTTCACATCGTTCTATAACGGCATTTGTCTTGCGGATGTTCTCGATCATCGGGTGGTTGCCATCATTGCAGGACAGATAAAGATGCGCGGTCTTGCCGATCGCCTCGCATGCGAGCGCAAGGGCGAGAGCGCCATGGCCGAAAATCGTTCCGGCATAAGCGATATTATTGTATGGAACGGTTGGTAAAAGAAGATCGAGTCCGCGGCGCTTGCTTCCGCCCGCGATCAGATCATCGCGTTGGATCTGCATTACGATGCTTTTTTGAATTTCAGCGTGCGCGGATGGCCCATGTCGATAAGGAACTGCATGCAGGTCTCCACATCGCTCCACGCATCGAGATCGTCGATAAAGGAAAAATAATCCGTAGTAAGCTCTTCGCCTTCGGCAATATCGCGTTTGGCCAGATTGATCCCGTCATTCGTGGCATATCCGGGATGGGATGGATCATCCACAAACCATGTGTTCGGATCGTCGCTGTGGTTGGTAAAGGAGCTGTTGCCTAAATCGTGGAACAGCACGCGCGTCAGCACGCCGTCGATTTCCTGCTCTCCCGGATAGCAATAGGTCTTGAGCGTCTTGGCCAGTTTTTCATCGGCGGCGCAGATGGCTTTGTATTCCTCCACCGTCATGATGCGGCTCGTCTCGTCGTTGTAGCGATAGACGACCTGATCTTTTTTGATGCTCTCGCCCGCGAAGACGCCGGTGCCGCCATATTGATCGGGAGCAAGATAGGTTTTGATCACGAACATGGCGCTGTCTCTCCTAGCTCAGCTTTTTCTTCAAAAGATCATTGATGATGGCTGGGTTGGCTTTGCCGCCCGTTTCCTTCATCACTTGTCCGACGAAGAACCCGAACAGTTTGTCCTTGCCGGATTTGTATCCCGCGACGTTATCGGGGTTGGCGGCTATGATTTTATCAATGATCGTCTCGATCGCCCCGACATCGGTGATTTGCTTGAGACCTTTGGATTCAACAATCTTGCCGGCGTCTTCGCCGCTCGTATACATTTCGGCGAACACATCCTTGGCTATTTTGCCCGAAATGGTGTTGTCCTGTATCAGTGCAATAAGTCCGCCGATCTGGTTCGCCTTGATCGGGCTTTCGGTGATGTCTTTGCCTTCTTTGTTCAGCAAGCCGATCAACTCGTTCAGAATCCAGTTGGCGGCAAGTTTCGGATCGGAATCGTTGGCGGCGGTTTCGAAATATTCCGCGCGGCTCTTTTCCGCGATCAAAACCGTGGCGTCATAAAGCTGCAGACCGAAGTCTTTCATGAAACGGTGTTTTTTCTGGTCAGGCAATTCCGGCAGCGTTGCCTTGATCTCGGCGATCCATTTTGGATCGAGTTCCAGCGGCAAAAGGTCAGGATCGGGGAAATAGCGGTAGTCGTGCGCTTCTTCCTTGGAGCGCATGGAGCGCGTTTCCAGCTTGTTCGGGTCCCATAGGCGCGTTTCCTGTTTGATGCTGCCACCGGCTTCGATGATTTCGATCTGGCGGCGGGCTTCGAATTCAATAGCCTGCTGAACGGCTTTCACCGAGTTGACGTTCTTGATCTCGCAACGCGTGCCGAGGCCATCGCCTATTTTGCGTACGGATACGTTGACGTCCGCACGCATGGAACCTTCTTCCATGTTGCCGTCGCACGTGCCGAGGTAGCGCAGGATCATGCGCAGTTTCGATAGATAGGCGGCGGCTTCTTCAGGGCCGCGGATGTCTGGCTCGGAAACGATTTCCATCAGAGCGCAACCCGAACGGTTCAAATCGACGAAGGATTTTGTTGGATGCTGGTCGTGAAGGGATTTTCCCGCATCCTGTTCCATATGCAAGCGCGTCACGCCGATTTGTTTGGCGCTTCCGTCTGCCAGATCGATCTCGATAATGCCTTTGCCGACGATCGGGTGAAGGAATTGCGAAATCTGGTATCCTTGCGGCAGATCAGGATAAAAATAGTTTTTGCGTTCGAAGACGGAATATTCGTTGATCTGCGCGTTGAGGCCGAGGCCCGTGCGCACTGCTTGCTCGACACAGTATTTATTGAGAACGGGCAACATGCCCGGCATCGCGGCATCAACCATGGATACCTGACTGTTGGGCTCTGCGCCGAAATCAGTTGCCGATCCGGAAAACAGTTTCGATTTGGCCGTGATCTGGGCATGGACTTCCATGCCGATTACAACTTCCCAGTCTCCGGTTTCGCCTTTTAGAAGATATGTCATTTTTCTCTCTTAGTTTTTATTCCAGCGCGGCGCCGCTCGCCACGACCCCGTGGGTCATTTCACGGTGGCGGACATGCTCGCGGTGGATCATGTAAATACCGCTACCTACAATAATGGCCCCGCCCAGCGCTGTCCAGAAATCTATGATATTTCCGAAGACCAGATACCCGAACAAAACGCCCCACAACAGCTGGATATACTGGAACGGGGCGACGGTAGAGGTCTCCCCGCTGCTGAAGGCCCTATTGGCGGTAAAATTACCGAAAACATGGAACAGGGCCGCCAGCGGGAAAAACCACAAATGACCGGTATCGGGGAGCAGGGGGCGGTCGTTAAGGATCGCCAAACTGCCGAAAACCGCAAGGTTGGCCAGAACGCCGAAGAACGAGAATGCCAGAAGCGGTTCTTTTTCGCCGATTTTACGCACGATGATGCTGGAGGCGGCATAGAAAAACGCTGCGGCGACAATGCCGAGCGCGGCACCTTCAAGCGGTATAAAGCCGGGTCTAAGAACCACGAGAACGCCGAAGAATCCCGCCGCGATAGCCGCCCAGCGGTGAATGCGTATTTTTTCCCCGAAAACGTAAATGGAGAAAATGGTGGCGATAAACGGAGCCGAAAATATCAGCGTGTAGGATTTTGCCATGCCAAGCTGGGCAAAGCCGAGCATCATCGTATAGAACACGATCATCCCGCACAGCGCGCGCAGAAGGTGCCATTTGATATTTCGGCTTTTAAGCGTGTTTTTCAAACCGCCGACTTTGCTGGAAAATATCAGCAGAAGCGGTAACCAGCAAAGATTGACCCACAGGGCGACCTGCTCCGGATGATACTGCATGACCGCGTTTTTGACGAACACGTCGCCGCAGGAATAGAGCGAAAACCCTATCGCGGCCAGAGCCATCGCCCTGACGTTTTTCTTTGCTATTGAATTCATGCGATCACCCCTAAACCTTGGCTGTTTTTACGGGGCGATTATGATTTATTTATGACGTCAGCGCTTTACGCACTGCATTAATTGCGTATTGGCGAATTGCTGGAACTGCGGGTCGCTGTAAAGAGCATCCATCGGATCAACGATCGTGGGGTTTTTCGACAATATATCCTGAAACAGCATGGGGCCGTTCGTTTGCATGTAGCGTCCGATGGCATCGGCTGCACATTGGCAGAGCTGTTGTGGATTCGGCGTGAGTGCGGCCACTTGCGGATTTGCCATGCATTGGCCGAAATGATATTCGCGCGTCGGCGCGTCCATGCAGGGCGCATAGATGTCTACGATCATTTTATTCAGCGCTTGGCGCTGTCCCGGCGCATTCGGATTGGTCATGGTCTGCATGTCTTCGATGGAAAAAAACTGCGTCAGGCGCGCCGCTGTGCAGGCACAGAAAGCCTGTTGCGAATTTTTGGAGAAGCGATTTTCGGTCTGCGCCGAATTGGTCACGCAACTTTGAAAATACTGGTTGGCTTGATCTTTTGTGACATATGTCTGCGCCTTGGCGGAGGCAGGCAACAGAAGGGCGATTAAAATCAGGAACACGTATTTCATCATGGCTATCGCCCTCGTTAACGCTGGTTAAAGTGAAAAGTCTTTTTGCTCTCTCATAATACTCTTTTTCGGGATCGTATGGGAAACTGGCTTGGCAGGAGCCGCGGTTTCCTTGGCGAAGACATCAAACGCTACTTTGGCCGAGGCAGGTTTATGGGGGCCTACATCCGCGAGCGCAACGGCGCCGAGAACAAACGGAGCCGTCAGCGCAATAGAACCGCCCCACGGATGTCTTTGCAGGAATTTATCGAACATTCTCAAGCGGCCTTCTTCATGTTGAGCAGGGTTGGCCTAGCCGTGAAGTTCGCGGCTTTCTCGATCACGCCGCCGGCGCGGATAATCGTTTCCTCATCCCACGGACGGCCGATCAGTTGCAATCCCAGCGGCAAACCTTGTGCGTTCAAACCTGCCGGAACCGAAAGACCGGGAAGTCCTGCAAGATTGACGGTCACGGTAAACACGTCGTTCAGGTACATCTTGATAGGGTCGTCTTCGTTTTCGCCGATAGCGAACGCGGCGCTCGGCGTCGAAGGCGCGAGGATAACATCGCATTGTTTGTACGCTTCGAGGAAGTCATTGAGGATCAGACGGCGAACCTTTTGCGCCTTGATGTAATACGCATCGTAATATCCTGCTGACAAAACATAGGTGCCGACCATGATGCGGCGTTTAACTTCATCGCCGAAGCCCTGCGCGCGCGTCTTTTCGTATGTCTCGGTCAGGTCTTTGCCATCAACGCGCAGGCCGTAGCGTACGCCGTCATAACGGGCTAGGTTCGAAGAACATTCCGCAGGCGCGATAATGTAGTATGCGGGTAGACCGTATTTCGTGTGCGGCAACGAAACATCGACGATCTCTGCACCGGCTTCTTTCAGCCACTTGATCCCGTCATCCCAGATCTTGTTGATTTCTTCAGGAACGCCGTCGATGCGGTATTCTTTTGGAATGCCGACTTTCAAGCCTTTGACCGAACCGCCGAGTGCGGCAACAAAGTCCGGCACGTCTCGGTTGGCGGATGTGGAATCTTTCGGATCGAAACCCGACATGGATTTGAGCATCATTGCGGCGTCTTCCAGCGTTCTGCCGAATGATCCCGCCTGATCGAGAGAAGAAGCAAACGCCACCACGCCCCAGCGCGAAACGCGGCCATAGGTGGGTTTGATTCCTGCAATACCTGTGAAGGCTGCGGGCTGGCGGATGGATCCTCCCGTGTCTGTTCCTGTCGCAGCAAGACACAAACGTGCGGACACAGCTGCCGATGAGCCTCCCGACGATCCGCCGGGGGTCAGGTCCGCGTTCGATCCGTCATTGCGCTTCCATGGAGAAATCACGTTGCCGTAGCCCGACGTCGTGTTGGCTGAACCCATCGCGAATTCATCAAGGTTGAGTTTGCCCAGCATAACCGCGCCATCGGCAAACAATTTCGTTGTAACGGTTGATTCATACTGCGGCGTAAATCCTTCAAGGATTTTCGAAGCCGCGGTTGTCTGTACGCCCGTCGTGCAGAACAAATCTTTTACGCCTATCGGCGCGCCTTCGAGATAGCCAGCAGTACCTGCGGCAATGCGTTTGTCGGCCTCTTCGGCTTGTTTGAGCGCAATTTCGGGCGTTTCCTTGATATAAGCATTCAGATGACGGAACTCTTCCATCTTCTTCAAGTGCGCCTTCGTAATTTCAACGGAGCTGTATTCTTTTTTCTTCAGGCCTTTGGCGGCTTCGGACAAAGTAAGATCGGTTAGGTCAGTCATTATTCTTATTCCACTACTTTCGGGACAACGAAGAATCCTTCCATGGATTCCGGTGCATTCGCCAAGACTTTTGTTTGCATTGCGCCGTCATTCACCACGTCGTCGCGCAGGCGCAATTTGATGTCCACGACATTGGCCAGCGGCTCGACATTGTCCGTGTTCACTTCGCCCAACTGTTCGACGAATTTCATGATGTTGCCGAGTTTGGCTTGTACGGCCTCGAGTTCGCTGTCCTGCATTTCGAGGCGGGCGAGGGTAGCCACTTTTTTGACGGTATTGATATCCATGGTTTTCCTTGTTGTCTGACGGATAGTTTTAACCGCCAAACCTGCGGAGAAACAAGGAGATTTTGGATAAAAAACGCTGTTTGTCAGTGCAGGGGCGCGGCCATCGCCAAAGAGACGCAATGGCTACCCAGCTGTTGTCCGATAAAGATGGCCGTCTTGTCCGCACGATCGAAATCTTTCTCGCGCATTTGAGGGAGAATATCCAGCGCCGCCTGCGCCGCCGTTGCGATCATTGCTTTGTTGCGGCCCGCTATGCAAAACAGGTCGGTAATCGTCATATAGGCATCGACAGCGTCTTTTTCCACGCGCAGAGGAAGGCTTCTGGCCAATTCTAAAAAATCTTCGGATATTTTCATGATCTATTCTCTAAAAAAAACTCTTTTAGCAGTACTATTAACTTATGTAAACCTATATAAAAAAGCGGTTTTATGCGGATGAATCGCTTATAAGGCCAATATGCCTATCGGCTTTTTGAAAAACATCATTGACCGCACCCCCGCCAACACCCGTTTGATGGGAT
>QFQB01000053.1 GCA_003241475.1 Micavibrio aeruginosavorus | reverse complement strand
AATTGAAGTCTTTCGCGTGTGCCATGCCATTTGTCGAAAATCTTTTCGCTTACATTATTGACGCAAAATTCACCGCCTTGGGTTTTTGCGACTTCATACAATTCGTCGTAAAATTTTGCGAAGCCTTCCACCCCTTGATAGATTTGCACTCGGTGCATATTGCGTTTTACGCCGTCATCCTCGGTAAACTGGACACCATTGCTTTCAAAGGTCCTACGTATCTTTTCAAGCGTTCTAATTTCCAGAGCCTGATCGCCGGTGGATTTTTCAAATTTTGTCACTGTGACAGGAGAGAGATTGCATTTCTCAGCAAGCTCCGTTTGCGTCCAAGTCAACAAGGAACGGGCCATGCGACACTGTGCAGGGGTGATAAAAATTTGTTCCACGATCAATACCTTAACAGTCTTATTCTTAAATTTTCCTCACCATACTGAAGAAAAAAGACATTGTTAAGTCTTTTTTAAAGATTTCTGTATAAAAACTTCATCGTGATGTTGTTTTGCATCACTATATATCGCGTGGGGCGATATTACGATTTAAACGTGTGGAGTGGTATATGTTTGATTTTATTGAGAAAAATTACAAAAAGGATGATCTGGCGTTGGCCGAAGACCTTGAACGCCGTTATGGTCCGGCCATGGCTCAGGACATTCTGGACCAGCTTAATAAGGCGGAAGGCGGTAGCGGCCCGGCCGATTACCTGTCCGTCAAAACCCTTTCCGAAGGGGAGGAGCTTTATCGCCGCGATGCTCAGGAGGCGCTGAAGCGTCTTAAAGCATCCAGGATGGCGAAGATAAAAACCCGCTCAGGCGTGATCGAGTTCGAAGGTGCGTTCCTCCTGAAGGAATTTGAACGCTCGTTCGCGTTCTACATGCGCTTCCACAAGGGCTATCATGTTCTTTATCGTCAGGCGATGCAGGCCTATAAAATCAAGGCCTATGTCCCTGCCTATCAGCTTGAGCAGAACACTACCGTTCTGCAAGCAGCGTAGGGAGGGATATAATGACAATAGCCAATATGAAGCCCGAAGAGAAAAGCCTGTACGATCTGCGCTTCCAGACGTTCCTTTTCAAAATTGTCGATGTGGCCAAATACAGCCCCAGAGAAAAATACCTTTATCCCATTATGAACGGTGTTCCGTTCAGGGATTTAGAGGTTGCGCTCGATATGGCAGTTCAGGAACGCGCCAAGCGTAAAGCCAACGATAACAAAGAATAGAATACTCCCCTCACACAGAGTATCGCCCGCTATCGTCCCCACGGTAGCGGGCTTTTCTTTGTCTCTTGCTGTGCCGCAAAAATAATCGTAAACAAAGAAGAAGTTGCAGAGGGCCAACCTTGTTATCCCTTTCTTAAAATCTTTTCCCTTAACATAGATAGTAGAGAGCTTAAGAGCGCACTTACGCAAACTTCGTTTGCAGCGCACTCAAAGGGGCCGTGAGTGTCCCAAAAGCCTTGGGGAGACAGATGCGGGGATTGGGGAATCCTTGGCGATCTATCATTGTTCTGTAAGAACAATCTCACGGAGCTACAACCACAGCGCGGTTGCCGCAGCAGCGTATCGGTCTGGGTCCCTCCTTAAGGACGAACGTACCGGACAATCTCACAATTACCGGAACCGCAGGGGCATTGTTCATGCCTCTATTTTTTTGCCCCCGACCGCACCAGAGGAGTACGCCGATAGGCACACGCTCTGGAACGCTGCGGAAAGCGCGGAAACGCGGAAAAATTCCCGCGTGGCAAGGGAGGTAATCCTTGCCCTGCCGCATGAGCTTTCCGAAGTACAACGCCTCACGCTTACACGCGATATGGCGTTGTACCTTGTGTCCAAATACGGGGTTGCGGTGGATATGGCTATCCATGCGCCGATGCCAGAGCATAGCGACGATCCCCGCAACCACCATGCCCATCTTCTGTTTACGACTCGTGTGGTCAAACAGGATGGGCTTGGCGAAAAAACCCGCATTATGGACGACAAGGTGCAGGGTCCGCAGCAGATCGAATTGATCCGTGAGGTCTGGGAGACCCTCGCAAATGCGGCCTTGCAACAGGCGGGGTTTGAGGCGGTCAAAATCGACCGCCGGACGCTCGAAGCGCAAGGCATCGACCGTATCCCTCAGGAGCATGTCGGCAAGGTGGGGACACATGGCGAAGCCAGCGACAATGATCCTGAAACCCGCCTGAAAGAGGACGAAGAGGATGAGGACGGCGAAACCGAAGCGGGCAAAGCCGGTTCCGGTGACAGTAAAGGCTTAACGCCATCCGCCGCCCAAAAAGAACCATCCTCTTCCAAAAAGGAAAAAGCCGCTTCCCTTAAGACTAGGGCTGAAACCCGCCTTGGTCTTAACGAAGAGATTAAACGGTTAAACGCACAACGTGCGGCTTTTTCGCCAGTTCCTTTGAAGAACCAGATCAAGGAACTGGACAGGCTTATAGACCGCCTCGATGGTCGGGTACAACGCCTTAAACTGCTCTCTGAAAAGACCAGTCTGCCCGCTCGTGTTCTCTCGCTCGTAAAATCAGCTATCAGCATAGCCAAATCCCTCATTGTCGTTCGGACGAAGGACGAGGCGGTCAGCCTTGTTCGGCGTGCTGACCGCGCACGCCAGGCTGAACGACAAAGGGCGCGTTACGGTAAAATTTACCGCGCCTCTATCCGTGAGCGCATGACTGAGATGCGCGAAAACATGGAAATCCTGCAAGCAAGAAAGACGCAGTATTACAATTATAAACAATTCGTGGAAATGGTCGAACAGCGTGTCAAGCTGGTTTACTCCACGCTCAAGGCACCCGCTTTGCCCGCAAGAACAGAATGGAAGGCGACGACCACTCCTCAAAATATCAAAGCGAAGATTGTCACCGAGGCAATAAAAAAGCGTGAAAAGATTCCGATAGAGTACAGGCCGACATTAAAACAGGAACTGCTCGCTAAGAATTTCAAAACCGCGCTCGCAAGCAGTACATCTACTGTGGCAATCTCGCATCCCACAAAGCCAATTGACACAGTCACCAAAGGCGAACATCACAAAAGGCGTGAAAAGTTTTTTACCGCCGCAACCACCACGCCGCTAAAAGACAATGCCGCCCGTACCGTGTGGCATAAGGAAGTGACAATTCAGATTAGGTCACTAGAACAAGCAAGGGCAGAAAGAACGCCTATTAAAAGTCAAGAGCCTATGGACTCCGCGAAAGTATGGAAGGTCGAAGCGAACGAAAAAGGGAAAGTCATTCTTGAAAGGATGCAAGCGGACATACGGGAACGAAAAGCGGAAATGCCTAAAGCCAATCCTGATGGATTTAGCGGCAGGTTTAACAACCCATCGAAAAGCGCAACCGACGAAGCAGCCATCCAAAAAGTCAAAATAGAAGCTAAGGCGGCCCGAGCGAAAATCCCGCCCGACATGCGGGCCGAGCCTTACGGCGATAGCATTTTAAAAGCTTCAAAACCTAATTCTGGTTTCTCAAATTCTTTCAAAACAGCCGGGCAAGCTGCGCTGAAGGAAAAGTCTACAAAAATGAGTTGGGCATTTAACAGAACTTCTAGAGCAAGCGACCCTCCCACAGAGCCCGCACCTCAAGAACCTAGAGCAGATATATGAGGACCGTACGGAATACAAATTAAATTTTTAAATGAATGATTTAAAATATACAGACTGATGAAAAAGGCCGCCCACATAGCCCCTATATCCCAGTCTTGAGATTTCTTAAACTTTAAGTGGCAAATATATCTTTTAGACAACAGGTAGTAATTTGAAGCTCACCTGATAACGGTAAAATTGTATACCCTGCGTCATCGTCAATGCTCTACGGACACGTAGATCATCCTCTAGCGCGATAATAACTCCTTTGACCACCTGGGTATCTTCCGCAAGTTCCTGCGCTACATAACCCATATATCGCAGAATTTGCCCTACAACCATATCACTGGCACGACCCTTCTTTAATTCGACAACTAACAGCTCTTTTTTATTTTTGCTGATAGCCAAAATATCAATGTTACCAGTGTCGGTCTGGTACTGCTTTCCGACAAGTTCACCGTCTTCTTCGTATATATCGTAGTTTTTACCAAATTCGGTTTGCTTCCAATTCTGGACCAGAAAATCTTCTAGGTGCTTTTCCAGTGCGAAATTGGTTGGATCTTCCACAGTCTCATCGGTAGAAAAGAGCGTCGGTGGTGCATTTCCTGCAATTAGAGCCTCAATCTCTTTGGCATGTTTTGTTACGTTGCTAACCGTTCCAATTGATCCGGTTGAGTTTTGCAGCCCTTCACTCATGACAGCGCGATCCAGGGGCTTTGGATACCACGTTACTTTACGCCTGTGAGGAAGAAGATTGCCTGGAACATAGCTGTAGTCATCGACGACTTCACCAACCTGATATCCGCCCTCACCATTGGGACAAAGGACTATATCGCCCTTTTTTATTCCTTTGGAAATGGTCCATAAAGCTCCGCAAGCAAGCCCAGCCGTAACCTTACTTTTCTCAGGATGTCGTTTCAGAAAAACCGGAATAAACTTGTGATTAAATTCGCGCCAGTTATCAGGCAAGCTATTTTTTAAGTCCTGCTCAATATCAAAATGCGCACCAATAAACCCATGTTTAAAACACTCTTCGGCGTACATACTTTTCTTGCCTAGCATGACACGATAATAGTTTTTCATATATTTACCCCTTTATAACCTGATCCATCAGCGTATCCATGTTGCTGGCAACGACATAGTTTGTGTCTGCTCCAAGAGCTTCGAAGTGAGCGCGACCGCATTTAATCTTACTCTGGGCTTCTTTGCGAAGAAGCTCTTCAACATGCGTTTCCTTGCTTTCTACCACAAAGTAAAGGCGTTCCTGTCCATCAATATCGAAGAGAACAGCCCAGTCAGGATTGTATGAGCCGAGTGGGGTATCTACCTTAAACCAGCTGGGTAGTTTGGCGTAGACCTTTACCTGTTCGTTCTTTTCAAAAGCCTGTGCCAGCTCAGCTTCAACTGTCTCTGAGTCATAAATGACGTGGTCATAGACGGATTTCTCCGCCTCCAGCATGTTCTTGTTAAGATAGCCGATCAGTTCTTCGCTTTCGAATAGCTCTTGAGCATAGAATGCCTGGTCGCCAATTTTTTGATACTTAATGCCATCCACGATAAAGCCTTGCATTGTGGATCGAATGAGGCTCTTGGCCTGATCAAGGAACTTTTGCGGATTATTTTTGAAGTCATCCAGCCGCTCAGAGCGAAGCAATATCTCCAAAATTGTCTGACGCTTTAGGTTTGTTTCATTCTGCAGGTAGCTCAAGATATCAGGAATTTGGTAGTCCTTGGCATCGTAAGTATGCGGCGTATTTTTGTCTTCTTTGGTTGTCAGGCCGCTTCTTTCAACGCCAACCTTGGCTGTGATGTAAGTAAACTTGGTTTTTCCGACGATGATATTCTTCTTCAGCTCCTCTGAACATTTTTGGATCAATGCAGCAGGATCAAACTCGACGTTATAGGTTGTCTTGAACTTAACCTTATCCCAAAGCTCTTTAAATTCAAGGCTTTCAAAAACAGCCTTGTTTAATTTGATCGTACGCTTGTTATCGTTGTTCTGAATGTTCAGACCACCGGCAATCTTCTTCAGAACAGCACTAATCTGAACAGTCTGTGGTACAAAGGCGGCGGGCAGATCAACCTTGCCTTCTTTCAAGTCCTTTTTCAGCTTATCTTGGATTTTGCCCCGCTGATCGATGTATTGGGAGGCCAGAAGATGTTTGTGAAGGTCTTCCGACTTCGCTGCGCCTAGATACTCGTCTTTGCCGTCTGCGCCCTGGATAACAAGGTTGGCAAAAGTATGTTGTTCGACAATGCCGAACTTAATGCCTTCCTCTTTCTCAATCTCTTTCTGCAGCCCCTCAACAAAGGCTTCGTATGATTCATTTGCCATGACAGTCAGCGTGTTCACGTCAAAGCCATGTACGCGGTCACCATTCTGATTGACACAGATACGCAAGCCACGCCCGATTTCTTGACGTTTTTTGATGACTGAGTTTGTTTCATTGAGCGTACAGATCTGGAAGACGTTAGGGTTGTCCCATCCTTCTTTCAAAGCGGAGTGGGAGAAGATGAATTTCAGCTTCGAGTCAAACTGCAGCAGTTTCTCCTTATCCCGCATGATCAGGCTATAGGTATCCTCATCCGCCTTGGTAGAGCCATTGGTATCCTTAGCGCGGCCTTTGTCTTCAGAGAAATAGCCGTTATGCACATCCTGCGGCAGTGTGTCGGTATCAACATCCTTGAACAAGGTTGCGAATTTCGGCTTTTTAATCGCTTTGGCGTATTCTTCTTCAAAAATGCGGGCATATTTCCCCTTTGTGTCTGGGGTATCGTAATCACGGTAATTAGCGACCTTATCGATAAAGAAAAGGCTTAAGACCTTAATACCCATAGGGGTGAGCTTCAGTTCTTTATCCAGATGCTCTTCAATTGTCTTGCGGATTTGCAGACGTTTGTATTCATCCACGTTGACTTCGCCGATGGCATCACCTAGACGGATCACATCACCCTTGCTGGTGAAATCAATATACTCATTTCCTTCTTCGCAGACGATGTCATTGACGACATAGCCATCATAAATGGAACGGCCTTTGGAGGCTTCAAGCAAGTCGCTTCCCTGTTTGACTGTCACAGCCTTGCGCTTCACGCTCCCGTCCTGCTGAACGTCCAGCTCAATCTTGGCTGTGATAGGGGATTTCTTGTTGTTGACGGAGAGAAGCTTGATATAGGCCTTGTTATGGCCGTCCTTGACCTCAATGGCTGCAACCTCGATCTGCTTGACCAGTTTCTGGTCGTAAGCATCGATGGAGTCCAGCTTATAAAGCATGTTGTGCTTATCCACATGGGTCGCGGAATAGCGGAAGGTGCAAAGCGGATTGAGCGAGGCAATGGCCTTGGAAGAGGCTTCGGTGGTGTCCACGCTCTGCGGCTCGTCAATAATAACAATAGGGTTGGTTTCCTTGATAAAGTTTATCGGAATACCCTGCATCTTGTCGTTATAGCGGTGAATGATATTGGCGCTGGATTCCTTGTCTGGGTCGGCAAAACCCTTGCGGAAAGCATCAATATTAATGACCATGATCTGGATATAGTCATTCACGGCAAAATTCCGCACCTGATCCAACTTGCCGGAGTCGTAAACAAAATAGTCATACGGCGTATTGTCGTACTGTTCCTTGAAATGCGTTTCCGTCATTTTCAGGGATTTTGCGACACCTTCCTTGATGGCGATGCTGGGGACAACAATGATGAACTTCGTAAAGCCATAGAGCTTGTTCATCTCGAAAATCGAGCGCAGGTAAACGTACGTTTTCCCCGTGCCGGTTTCCATCTCAACGGTGAAATCGCGGGTGGCGAGGTCGCTCGATTGCTTCAGGCCGTTCTTCAGCTGAATGCGCTGGACATTGGCCAGCAACTCCTCGTCCAGCAGGCGCAGGCGGTTGCCATACCCTGTATCAGTCTGGTTTGACCATTTGGCCTCCAACTCGCCCACAGGGCGGACGGAGGGCATGGAGAATGTCGTTTTGTTCAGCTCCTGCCCCTCGAACACGCCGATGGCAGATTCCCAAGCATTGCGCTGGTGGAGTTGGTTGGCGTCAAATTTGATTTTCATTCCACCCCTCCTTACAGGCTCTTAATATCTTCGATACCGAAGCGTTTAAGGGTTTGGAGGGCGTTGGTTTTGACCACGTCATCCTTAAAGCCGCTATCTTTAAAGACTACGCGCATAATTTCAGGCTTCAGCTCTTCCTTCAATGCACCAATACCGTTGATGGTCTCCATCGGGACATCGTTATCCAGGCAAACCACAAGTGCACCCATACCAATGGAATAGACTTTTTTGCCTGCAATTGTGCGTGTTTCAATCGGCACGGTCAGATCAAGGCCGTATTTGAGCAACAATTCAAAGACGATATCGTCGGAGGAACGATCCTGCTTGATATAATCCGCCGCCGCGATCAGGTCATCCTTCAGCGTATCAAATCCAGCTTCCCAAGTTTTGATATTGGAAGTGTCAAGTTTGAAGACCTTAAAGCCAAGGTCACCGCCGAAAAGTGGGTTTTCTTCTTTGATTTTCTTAGAAACTCGACGCAAGCGCTCTTTAGATAGCTCTGCGAGATTGCGGGGCTTACCAAGCTGATCACACAAATCAATAGCTTGTTTTTGCTCTTTATCTTTTGGGTCAAGCGGTTCTGGAAGTTGCACCAGAATAAATTTTAATTTTTTTTCTTTCGAGCTGTTCAGTTCATAAATGGCATGCCCAGTGGTTGCAGACCCAGCAAAGAAATCGAGAATGATCTCCTCATTTCCGCCACCGACCAATACAAAGTCTTTTATTAACTCTAAGGGTTTTGGATTGCTAAAAACTCTCTCTCCGAGAAGATTTTTTACGGCCTCGGTTCCATTCCCACTGCTGTATTCAGCTTTATAAAATAAGCTCTTGGGCTTTTTTCCATTTATTCTGTCTTCTTCGAGCCTTTGCTTCTTATAAAAAGACGCTCCACCAGTCTTTGTTGGAACTATGATAAAGTCATCGAGCGATGCTTGAAGCGTTTCAGGCGATCTTCTCCATGACATGTCCTTACCTTTTTTTGTTTTTGGGTAAACCTCAATATCATCAGCACTTTTTCTGCTTAGGGACATTCTACTAAAGTCACTCGAAACATATATTGGATAATATCCCTTTGGCCGATGCTCTCTTGCGCCAGCCTTTCCTGTACGCATTAAGGTTGCCCCTTTTTTGTATGCGCCCTTTGTATCGACTTGATCGTATTCTCCTTCATCTTCCGGCGTTAGCGGGATTCCACCTAAGTCCTCTAATGAATTGACATCTTTGATATATACAAGGGTATATTCATGTGTCCCTGCAAAACCAAATTCATCATTATTTCCTTTAAGGTTCATCACCGTTGGTAAGCACGCAACAAAGTTATCCTCTCCAAAAATTTCATGACAAATTTTCTTCAAATTCTCAACTTCAACATCATCTATTGAGATAAAAATAACTCCATCATTTCGCAGAAGATTGCGTGCCACTTTAAGGCGTGGATACATCATATTGAGCCAGTTGGTATGGTAACGACCTGCGGTGCTGGAATTTGTGCCTTTTTTCTTACCTTCATCGTCCAGCTGACCCGTGACAGCCAGATAGTTTTTTACCCCATCCTTGAAATCGTCTTCATAAACGAAATCATTCCCTGTGTTATAGGGCGGGTCGATATAGATCATCTTGATCTGACGGTGATATGATTTTTGCAGGAGCTTCAGAACCTCAAGGTTGTCGCCCTCGATAAACAGGTTTTGTGTGGTATCCCAGTCCACGCTCTCTTGTGGGCATGGGCGGAGTGTTCCAGTACTGGGGGTCTGCGCCAGTCGTCCCGCCGCGCGTTTGCCATGCCAGGTGAAATTATAATGGTCTTCATCGGTCACCACATAATTGCCCAGCACTTCCTGCAGGCGGTCAAAATTGATACGCCCTTCGGCAAAAACCTCAGGAAATAGCTCTTTCAGCTGCTCGATGTTGCTCTCAACAATATCCATGCTCTGCCCATCGGCCTTTTCGAGTTTCTTGATCATTGTTTTTTATCCTTTCTGGGCAGTTTGTTCTTGAGCGTAAAAAGCTCGCTACTAAGCTCGTAGAGAGCGTACAAAAAGAGTATGAAGATGAATGTCTTTAGCGATTTCAGCGTAAGGTCGCAGGCGAAACTAGCTTCCTCTGGTGTTCCCACTAAAAGAAGGAAGTGTGCAAAAAAGACGATAAATATGAAGGCTATGGTCTGCTTTAACTCTTTAACTGTTCCAGAAAAAATGTCTTTTCCTTCCTGATCTTCATAGCTGTTAAGTATCGCAATAAAAGATGAGGCTACAGCGATATATATCGCCAGAATTGTTCCGAGCATCGAGAGTGATTGATCGGCCATGAACTTATTGAGGAAACCAGATCCAGAAAAATAATCCAAGGCGATAGTCGGGACTACGCCAAAAACAATCAGCAGGGACATGTTTTTAAGCAGGTTAATCATTTTGCACCCCCAAAACCATGCGCATAGCCCCTTCAATATTGCTCGTCGTCGCATTCTCCAGCGTCAGCTCCAAACCATCAAAGGTTTCGGTCTTAACGCCACCATCGCTGCTCACCGTCTTTTTACCTTTAGTAAGGGTAAACTTAAACTTTCCGCCACCTTCATCAATGTATTTGGCTGTTTCCTGCAAAAGTTTATTATCTTCGGGCAGAGTAACGCTTCCTGCTTCGTTCTCGAAAACAATCTGTGTGCTGGTGGTGTTGAAGTTCTGGTTTGCCTTCTTAAGATCTGCTTCCAGAGAAGTGCCAAGCTCGAAAAGGTTTGGAGGCGTGTAAGTTAGGACGACTTTGCGGATATTACCCTCATGCTCCTTGGCCACAGTCCAGAATTTCTTTCTCTCTGTAGGCATAGGGTTGATGGTCAAATAGAAGCCCTTGTGAACAATAGTTTCGTTCACTTTATCGGCAAAAGCCCTTAAACAGTTTTTAGGATTTTGTATGGCCGATTGATTAAGTTGAAATCCAATCATTTGTCCGCAAGCAAGTGTTCGTCCCGTATCCTTCTCATCATTTACATTGATAAAAATTCGGCTACCTGGCCAATCCTCTACCTTATTTAAAGCGAAACCGTCCTCTGGCGCTTTTCGCATAATTCTGGATGTTAATTTTCCAACATATGCACTCACAAGCCCATCATGTGAATATTCCATTCTCAATCCAAAATGCGCACGTCCGCTCTGAAATTTGTATGTAGCGTTTTTTGCAAAGATCTCATTAATGATATCCTGCCTTGTTACCTCCCCATGAAGCGGAAGCTGAGGATCTTTTACAGGCGTTATAAGAAATCTAAAATATTCGAATTTCATGTTTTGCTCCTATAACACCTGTTCCAGACGCTTGATCGCATCCGTGCGCTCTTTAATCGCCATGTTGAGTTCCAGTTTCCGATTAAATTGGCTCTCCTGCTTTAATGCGTTACGTAGTTCAGCGGCCTGTCTTTCCAACTCAGCAATCTCACGAAGCTGGGAGCGGCGTGCATCTGTTTTTTCGCGCGTGGGCGCTTCATATATACCACTTCTGCTGGCGGTATTAAGGGCAACAACGCGTGATACCATGTCTTGATAGAATGCGTAGAAATTCAGAGAAGACAAATTCTTAAGCGCACAATCCTCGATGAATTTGGATTGAATATCTGAAGGCGAGGCCTCACTTATCCAATCAGTCATCCATTCTTCGTCTATAACCCATTTTGCTTTATCAGCCTGGTTGATACGCTTATTGGCTACTGATACGGCAAATGTACCGTTATGACTGAATATGAGGAACAGCGGATAGGGAATGGCTTTGTTTATAAAGCTGGCAATACGCCTTGCCCGTGCAGGGCTTGTCAGATCAACCTGCAGAACGGCCACTTCCTGATATTCTACGTTCCCATCTTCAAACTTCGGGATGTTAATTGTAATTGGCTTGAGCGTGTATAACCAACGGATGCGCTCTATGTCGTTCGAAAGTGCCTTTTTCTCGGTGGCATCAAGCTCGCCATTCTCAAGAAACATTTTCTTGAAAACAGGCTTGTTTAATTCGCATGCTGCTGGAATAGCCATAGCATTCAATAAGATCTGCGTCATGCGCTGGCCTCCTTGATAATCAGGAAGCTTACGACTTCAAAATCTTCAATACCCTTGAAATGGTCTTGCGTTAAAACCGTGCCTCCACGGCTAAAGAGGCTTTCAACGCCTTTTTCTTCGGTTTTACCTACAATGCTGGTAATCGCAGCCTCCAGCATAAACTGGTAGGCCCCCATGTCTTTCCCGTCTTTTGTTGAAGTCGCCAAGGCATTAATAGCGGGCTGATCCAACTCAGTGCGGGTGGCGCTTAACTTCTTAAAGATATCCAGACTCTTTTTGCTTTGCAGGTGATTGAATATCACCGCGCCATCCTCGGCCACATAGACGAGATAATAAGGAGCCAAAGCATAGTTTGCATCTTTCTGCACTTTACGATGAATATCGCGGAGGCAGAAAATCGCTCCTGGCTTTGTTTCTTCATTTGCTGGAGATACGCCTGCGTAATACCCTGTTGTGGCTTTTTCTAAGACCGATAGATTGTCCTTCATGTAGCTGGATAAATCCATGCGGAAATCATTAAGTGTCATGTCTGTAATAGAAACACTGCCATCCATATCCTCAAGATCAACAACAGACTCCTGCAACTGCTTCATCTGCTTACGACGATACTCCAGATCATTCATCTGTCGATTTTCATCGTATTCGATAACGTTCTCTTCTCCGGTTGCTGAAATATCAAGTAAGACCATGCGGCCGCTTACGCGGGCTTCAAGGTTGATGTATTCGTCCAGCTCCATGTTTGGCCAGAAGTTGGCAAGCTGAATGGCTACGTTCCGTGAACCGAGGCGGTCAACACGGCCAAAACGCTGGATGATCCGTACTGGATTCCAGTGAATGTCGTAATTTATCAACATATCGCAATCCTGAAGGTTTTGACCTTCAGAGATGCAATCTGTAGCAATCAGAATATCAATTTCTAACGTTGCCTCAGGATCAACCTTGTTTCGCTCTTTTGAAATGGGCGAGAAGTTGGTAAGGATGCCGTTCAGGTCTTTGTTGATATTCTTTATTGTGCATTGATTTGTCCCGCTTCCGGTTACCAAGGCAGAATGTATATCGAGTTCGTTCCTTGCCCAGCCGGAAATGTTTTCATATAAATACTCTGCGGTATCAGAGAAGGCTGTAAAAATAATAACCTTTTTATTTCCTGTATTTATTGGGTTTCTAATCTTATCTGAAATGACATCTTTCAGTTTTTGAAGTTTGGCATCACGAGCTGAATCAATATTTTCAGCTTCCTGTAGAAGACGGCCCAGAAGCTCATAGTCCTCCTGCAAATCCTGTTTCCAGCGCACGAGGTCAATATCCTGCAAGAGAACTTTTACCTTGTTACCAATCAGGTAATCATCAAACTCTGGTGCATCAACCTCAATATCCTCAATACTTAGTTCTTCAAATTCCCCGACGGATTGATTGTCTATTTGTTTTAGGAGATTACCGATTTTATCGTATATTTTTCCTACAG
>QFQB01000052.1 GCA_003241475.1 Micavibrio aeruginosavorus | reverse complement strand
TGCTCATAATCATCTCCAAAAAAAAATCGGCAAAATCGAATGGCGCAAAAATAAAGCTTTTCTATACTTATGTCAAATAAATATTTGTTAACCTATTTTTTGCCAATCAATCAAAGACTTGCCATGGGCCGCCAAATACTCATTGGCCTTTTTGAAGTGGCCGCAACCTAGAAATCCGCGATGCGCCGAGAGCGGCGACGGGTGCACGGATTCCAGCACCAGATGTTTCTTGCGGTCAATGAACGCGCCCTTTTTCTGGGCATAGGACCCCCAGAGCATAAACACCACATGCTCGCGGCGGTCATTGATGGCGTGGATAATCCGGTCCGTAAATTCTTCCCAGCCCTTTTTCTGGTGGGAGCCAGCGAGCGAAGCCTGCACCGTGAGCGTCGCATTCAAAAGCAAAACCCCCTGCTCCGCCCAGCCGGTTAGATCGCCCGTGCGCGGCATTTTATAGCCGTACTCAGCCTCGATCTCCTTATAGATATTCTGCAGGCTCGGCGGCAGACGAACGCCCTTGGGCACCGAGAAAGAAAGCCCGTGGGCTTGGCCCTCGCCGTGATACGGGTCCTGCCCGATGATCACGACCTCGACCTTGTCGAAGCGCGTGGTGTTCATTGCGTTGAAAATATCGGCGCCGCGCGGATAGACGATTTTGCCCGCATCCTTTTCCGCCGCGAGAAAAGTTTTGAGGCTTTTCATGTACGGTTTTTCAAATTCCGGCTCCAGATGTTCGAGCCAGTCTTTTTCTAATTTTATTGCGGACATAGGACGACTATAGCCAATCAAATTTTGAGTTAAAAGACATATAAACCAGATATTGCGCCTTGACTCATTTTAACATAAGTGGAAACTTTGATGGGTTTCCAAGTTCAAGGAGTAGCACATGAAATATCTACACGGTCAGCGCAATCATGAAGAAGTTCTCGCCCAAGCTGCAAAACGTAACTGGGGTCTGGAAATCGCCATAGATTTTGCAAAGTCAGCGCAAGATTTCGGCAAATCAAAATTTCAATTGCGAGAAGACCGGCCCGAAACCATGCTTTACCTCCGCAATTTACTAAGTCTTGAAGGTGGAAAAATCGTACTCAGCGATTCTGCGGATTTCAAAGTACATGCAAATTTGAGCACGTATGATGTTTTGCGAGATATGGATGCATTCCAAAGAGTGGAAGCGATTACCTGTATTGATCGCTTAGAACCAACGAACCAACCAGTTTTGGCACTTTAAGTTTTAGAGAAGCTCTCTCTGCAACGCCCATTTGATCTGGAGATTGTCTTCGGTCATATCCGCCGTAATCACCAGTTGCTTGGATTTGCGTGGGCGGACGCCATCGCCCATGTAAATGGAATCTTCAAGACTGAGCGGCGCGCCGCAAGCCGTGAAACGCCAGCCCGTGCCGCCGGGAAGCGCGAGAATGGCTTCTTCGCCGTCTTTGACAAGGCTAACGCTGACTTTCGGATGAAGATGGAAACGCGCAGCAATTTTGTGCGGTTTCGTAAGGCCCGTTGTGCAGGTCAATGTATCTTCGCCCCGCAGGTCATGGCCTTGATCAGCATAATACAAAGTCCGGCGATGCGTGATTCCGTTCACGGGAACATAACCGTCATGACTGGCTTCGATCGCCGTCATGCCGATCTTGTCCTCGCGGTTCAGCGAGACTTTCTTCGCCTTGCGGGACAAGGAGCCGTCTTTGTGAATTTCGTATGCATTGCGGTCGTCGATGGTGAGCGTCGTATGCGCCGCCGTAAAGCGCAACATATCCTGCCATTCCGGATTGGTCGGATGCGTGCCGCAGTTGACAATGATGCGTTCGCGCCCGTAGCTCATCTCGAACGCCAAAGGCGCAGCATGGGATGTCGTGTCATGCGGCCATTTCGGCGGCTTGCCCGTATCCATGATGATCAAACCGCGGCCTACGGCCATGCGTTCATAGCCTGTGTGCGGCAAGGAATTGAGCGTTTTGGCGCGGCTACCCGATTGCAACGTGATCTGCTTCATCAGGTCTTCGTTGCCCTCTTGGCAACCGTTGAACAGCGCAAAATGGCGGTCGCCGTGACGGAAGAAGCGTAGCGCTGGCACGGCGCGGTCGAGTGCATGCAGGATTTTTTCAGGGCACGGATAGCCGCCCTGACGAAGCGCCGTGCGGATATCGATCAATACCATGACGGCTTCGGTCAATTGCTGCGGGCAACGTGATACATGGCCGCCGTCGGAGAGGATTTGCCGCCCGATTTCCTTGTGCAGCAGATTGAGCGCCTGTTCGAGCAATTGCTCCCGCCCCTCCATCGCAAGACCTGCATAGGCAAGGCCGCGAATAGCTTTGAGCAGATCGACGCCGGTGAGATTGCCCGGCACGTTACGCGAAAGCAGGCGGACCTGACGCGCCAGCGACACGTAGAATTTTTCCTGAAACTCCTCGCACGCGCTGTCGCCGAAAAAGGTGAAGGACGAAAGCCAGCTGGAGATGCGGGCGCCCATGATTTCGGGACGCCATGTGACCTCATCGTAGTGCGCGTGGGAATCCATCCAGTTTTCGACCATGGCGCGGGCGGCCAGACGCCCCTTGTTCCCGCCCAGCGTTTTCAGATCGCGTAGCCATTCAAAACCGTTGATGTAGCGCACCCATGTATCTTCCACGCCTTGCGGCGTCCAGTTGGCGTTGTGCAGTTCAAGCTGATCGCCTTCCAGCGTAAAAATGCCGCCGTGAATAAGCCAGCGGGCGCGGTCGGCGGAGCCTTTCCAGACATCGACGGGAGAGAGGATCAGTTTTTCGGGAATGGTGCCGGCCAGCTTCCATTTGTCGACGATTTTGCTGCAGGCGATGGTGTGAATGCTGCGGCGAATGGTCTTTTGGACGGAATGGAAAAGAGTGTTTTGCATCAGCCCCTCAGCGCCTTGATATTGGCGGCGTAGCCGGAAGGACCGTCTTTGAACACGGATGTTCCTGCGACAAGGACATCCGCTCCTGCGGAAATAAGAAGTTTCGCGTTCTCTGCATTCACGCCGCCGTCGATCTCCAGATCAATGGTGCGGCCTGTAGCATCGATACGTTTACGAACATCGACGACCTTATCAAACAACGGAATAAACGCCTGACCGCCGAAACCGGGATTGACGGTCATGACAAGCACGAGATCCACCAGATCCATCACATGATCGAGCACGGACGTCGGCGTGGCCGGATTGATGGCAAGACCCGCTTTTTTGCCCAGCGCTTTGATCGCCTGCAAGGAACGGTGCCAATGGGTGTTGCCCTCGGGATGGATGGTGATGATATCGCATCCCGCATCGGCGTAGGCTTGCAGATACGGATCGGCGTTTTCGACCATCAAATGGGCGTCGAACACTTTTTTCGAGGATTTGCGCACGCATTTGATGACCGGCGGGCCAAAGGTCAGGTTGGGCACGAAATGCCCGTCCATCACGTCGATATGGATATATTCCGCCCCTGCGGCATCGATCGCGGCAATTTCCTCGCCCAATTTCGAAAAATCGGACGATAGAATCGACGGCGCTATTCTGACTTGTCGGGTCATGACGGAAATGAATATTAGCTTTGGCGAGGGGATAAAAAAGGAACCTTCGAATCAACAGTTTACCCGCGTGTTATCCACAGGGCAAAGGGAAAGCGAATCGTTTTGATAATTTTTTGGTTTTTTAGGCCGTCGTCAGGAAATTTTCTGCAATCTGGAGATAAAGAACCCGTCCATGCCGCCGTCGTCTTTGAGGATTTGCGGCGTGACGCGGACATCGCCTTCGGAATTGACCACGCCGTCCAGCCCGCCAAGCTCTTCTTTTCGCACAGGAATGCGGCGGAAATTGCCGTTCGCGTGCAAGAAGCGCTGGATTTGCCCCTCGCCTTCGGCCTTTTGCAAAGAACAGGTGCAGTAGATGAGAAGCCCGCCCTTTTCGAGCAAAGCCGCGGCATTGACCAGCAATCGTTCCTGAATGGACATCAGCCCGTCCTGGTCTTTTTGGTGCTTGAGCGCCATGAGATCGGGATGGCGGCGGATGGTGCCTGTAGCCGTGCAGGGCGCATCGAGCAGAATATATTTGAAGGTCTCGCGCGACTGCCAGCCCGCGCCGTCTTCAACGATGGTTTGCACACTCTCCGCAAAACCCAGACGCGCCAGATTTTCACCGAGCGTTTTCATGCGCGAGGCCGAACGGTCCAGCGCCACGACTTTCGCCCCCGCCGCCGCCAGCTGCGCGGTTTTGCCGCCGGGCGCGGCGCAAAGATCGAGCACGGTTTTGCCGGCCACATCGCCGAACAAACGCACCGGCAAAGCGGAGGAAGCATCCTGAATCCACCAAGCGCCGTCTTCGAATCCCTCAAGGTCCGCCACATGCCCGCCCGCCGGACGGCGAAGCGATCCCGTCGGCAGGATGCGGGCCGCCAGTTTTCTGGCCCATTCTTCTTTTTGCGCAGGGTCTTTGACCGTAAAATCCAGCGGCGCTTCGGTCAGGCAGGCGTTTCCGATCTCCCGCGCGCGCACCGCCCCGTAGGAATTGATCCATTGCAGATAAAGCCATTCGGGAATGTTCAGCGAGGCCGCATCCTGATCGGCCAGCCATTTGCGCCCCTCTTCGCCCGCTATCCGGCGCAAGACAGCATTCACAAATCCCTTTTTGCTCTCAAGCCCGTTGTGGGAGGCAAGGTTCACGGCCGTATCGACGGCGGCATGGTTGGCGACATCCATGAACATAATCTGCACGACGCCTATATAAAGAATGAATTTGAGCGTTTCGGGCCGCGGCTCTTCGCCCTTGTTCATAGCGCGCGCGATCAAATCGTCGATCTGGCCGCGGCGGCGCAGGATCGTTGCCACCATCATACGCACAAACGCACGGTCGCGCGGCGGCAGATCAAGATAGCCGCGATCGCGCTCCAGAACGGAATCCAGCATTTTCTTCTGGCTGAAAATTTGATCGAGCATCGACAGCGCCGCTTTGCGGGCGGGCATACCGTCGCTGGAAATATCATCGAGGAAATCAGGCTGAGGCATTACGACTTCGAGGAAATGATGAGTTGTTCCATCTGATGCGCTTCATCAATGATGGCGGTGTAGATTTTGCGGATCAGTTCGGGATTTACGCCTTTTTTTGCGCCGCGCTCCGCGCACCGTTCGCGCACTTCATTCACGCGGTCCGATTGAATGAGGGTTATATTTTCGCGCGCTTTTGTTGCACCGACTTCGCGCACTACGTCCATACGTTCGGCCAGAAGATCGATGATCTGATCGTCGAGCGCGTCGATTTTTGCGCGTAGCGGTTTAAGAGGTTCTGCCATGTAAATGTCCTTCGCGTTACAGTGAAGGCATTAATCTTTTTGGGATTTGGCCGCCTTCCGAGCCACGAACATATTGTCAACCAGATTGGGATAAGGGCGTCCAGCTTTTTCTGCGCGCGCCCGCGCCTCTTCTTTTTGGGCAGGCGTCAGTTTCGTTTTGGAAGCGGCGGATTTCTTCGGATTTTCCTTGTCCCAAGGCTTTGTTTTAGCAGCGGGTCTAGCGTCTTTTTTGTGCGATGCGGCGGTTCTAGCGCGAGGCTTTTTGGGTTCGGTCATGATAAATAATGGCTGACAGGACAAATGGTTTCGATAGGATGAGTGTATGAACAAACCGACCGAGAACAAAGACGAAAAACCAGCCGAAAAACCCAAAGAGCCGTCAGCCGAAATCGGCGGGCGCGGCGGGCTGGACCCCGCGCGCTACGGTGATTGGGAAATCGGCGGCAAGTGCGTGGATTTTTAAAAGCCAAAAGGAGAAAATATGCGCCACTTTTTTCTGGTCGTCCCTTTGCTTTTGATCATTGCCCCTAAATCACGAAGTTATTGTTCGCGTTGATGCGCGGCGCGACCGAGCTGTCATGCAGCCCGCATTCGGCGCGTTGCCACCCCGGCGCAGAGCTATGCCAGTCGCCGATGGAGGTATAGCCTTCCGCCGTCAGCGGATGATCGGGCAGGCCGTGTTCCTTTTTATAGTAATAAATATCCTTACTCGTCATATCGAGGATCGGGTAATATTTAACCAGACGTCCCTGCTCTTCCGTGTAATCCAGATTTTTGCGGCGCTCGCTTTGCCCGCGGCGCAGGCCGGAGAGCCAGCCGGTCGCCCCCAGTTCTTTCACCGCGCGGTTCATCGGCTCGACTTTGTTCTCGAGATTGTATGAAGCTTTTGCGCTTTCATCGCCTTCCCAGCGCCTGCCGTGAATGGCTTCCTGTTTTTCGGAGCTGCGAAGCGGATGATAGGTATGCAGGTTTAGATCCAGTTGTTTGGTTAATGCCTCCGCATATTCCAGCGTAGCCTCGAACAGATAGCCGGTGTTGACGAACACAACGGGAATGCGCGGCAAAATGCGCGTGGCCATATGAAGGAGGACGGCGGAATCCGCCCCGAAGCTGGTGGACAGGATCAGATCGTTGTCGTGATGTTCGATATAGGCCTGAATGATGCGGTCTTGCGGCGTTAAAAAAGGCTGGTCGGCGGCTTTGGCAAAAAGGTGCTGGGCGTTCATGGTCTTTTCCTAATGGCTGAAATGGCCGCGGCTATGACGCGCGGCGGGTAAAAATCATCGAAAACGGGGGTGAGAAACGGGGTGTGATGCGCTAAGCGCAACACATAAAACGGACAGCCATGGAAAGGGTTTGAATATCCATAGGCTTCAATCTGGTGGCTTTGTCCGCCCAAGTCAAGCTGTTCCGACGCCTTTAATGGAACAGGCTTGTCCCCATGATCAGGAAAAGCGCCGCGGCAACGGTGAGAACAAGACCCAGCAAATGCACGTTGATGGGCTTGTGCGCCCAGCGGCAATACAGATACAGCCAGACGGAACTAAGCTGCGCTACCATGTTGGAAAAGCCGGGATTGGGCGCGGCGGCGAGCGAAAGAACAATCAAAGGCGCGCACAGCGCCATAATGAATCCCATAAAGATTCCGGCCTTGATCGACTTCGCCTCCGCAAGCGGCGGGATGTTGTGCCGCCTGCGCGTCAGGCCGTAGCGCATGGAATTGAAAACGCCGATCAGAAGATTGTTCAGCGCGTTCCAGACGAACACAGACAAGAATGTGTCGGTGTAGGACATGCCCAGCTTGACGCAGGTCACGGCTGTCCCGCCGACGACGCCCATGAACAATATCTTGTTGAGGTCTTTTGTATAGAATCCGACTTTGCCGGAGCGCAGAAAAAACTGGGCGCTTACGCCGAGCAGAATTCCGCACAGAACAAAGCCCGAAGACAGCGGATGAGACATCAATGCCTTCAAAGAATCCGGATCGATCACCCACCACAAAATCGTGGCGGTCAAAATCCACAAAACCGATTGAAGGGTTAAAAACAGGCCGCCGTAGATTTTGGAAAGTTTGAACGCCTCGCATTCCTGATAGCTGAACAACAATGCGCTGACGGCGAGGAAGAAGTAGAAATAGGGGCTGGTCGGCCAAGGAGCGAACAGAGCCGCAGGCAGCAACAGTAATCCGCACGCCAGAGCGCGCCAAACGATTAAAACCTGTCCATCGACCTGAAAATGACGGTTGGCTTCAATATTGATGGGCCACAACAATGAAAATAAAAGGGAATAACCCCACCACGGCACAATATTTGCGAGATCCGGCATCGCCCGATTTTATAAAATAAAAGCCCATTTAAAACTAGCATTTTCAAGGAAATCCTAGTATCAGAGCGCCATGGGACAGACCTTTAAATATATTCTGCGCCAATTCCGCATAGAGCCGCCCGATCTGGTGTAGCCTCTACAGCCTTGCCCTGCGCGATCGCAGAGCGACTCAAATCATCCACAACACATTGATTTAACTAAAGAAAGAAACCAAAATGGGCGCCACAGACCCGAACAAAATCCGCAATATCGCGATCATCGCGCACGTTGACCATGGGAAAACGACCCTGATCGACAACATCCTCAAGCAATCGGGCACGTTCCGCGAAAACCAGAACGTCGAAGAGCGCGTGATGGATTCCAACGACCTCGAAAAAGAGCGCGGCATCACTATTCTGGCAAAATGCACGGCCATCGACTGGGACGGCTCCCGCATCAACATCATCGACACGCCGGGCCACGCCGACTTCGGCGGCGAGGTCGAGCGCGTTTTGAACATGTGCGACGGCGTTATCCTTTTGACGGACTCCGCCGAAGGACCGCTCCCGCAAACGAAATTCGTTCTGGGCAAAGCCCTCAAACTCGGCATCCGCCCGATCGTGATGATCAACAAGATCGACCGCGCCGACGCCCGCCCCGATGACGTTCTGAACGAAATCTTCGATCTGTTCGTATCGCTGGACGCTACGGATGAACAGCTGGACTTCCCCGTTCTCTACGCCTCTGGCCGCGACGGATGGTGCGCCGAAAGCCTTGAAGCGCCGCGCGAAAACCTGCACCCGCTGCTCGACCTCGTGATGAAGCATGTTCCGGCCCCGAAAGTGGACACCAATGCGCCCTTCACGATGCTGGCAACGCTACTGTCCGCCGACCCGTTCCTTGGCCGCATCTTGACGGGCAAGGTTTATTCCGGTCGTCCGAAGGTCAACATGGCCGTAAAATCCATGAGCCTCGACGGCAAAACGGTCGAAAACTTCCGCCTGACCAAACTCTTCGCCTATCGCGGTATCGAACGCGTGCCGGTCGAAGAAGCGGTTGCTGGTGACATTATCGTTGTCGCCGGTATGGCAAAAACTTCGGTGGCGGATACGATCTGCGATCCTGCCGTGGCAGAACCTGTTGCCTCGCAACCGATCGACCCGCCGACGATGGCCGTGACAATCACAGTGAATGACTCTCCTTATGCTGGAACCGAAGGCAAAAAGCTGACATCTACCATGATCCGCGAGCGCTTGATGGCCGAAGCCGAAACCAACGTCGCCATCCGCGTAACGGAATCCGCCGGCCGCGATGCGTTCGACCTCGCCGGCCGCGGCGAACTGCAGCTCGGCGTTCTGATCGAAACCATGCGCCGCGAAGGCTTCGAGCTTTCCGTGTCCCGCCCGCGCGTTCTTTTGAAAAAGGACGAAAACGGCAACACAACCGAGCCTTACGAAGAAGTCATCTGCGACGTGGACGAGCAATATTCCGGCTCTGTCGTTGAAAAGATGACGCAGCGCAAAGCGGAACTGCGCGATATGCGCCCAAGCGGCGCGGGCAAAACCCGCATCGTCTTCCTTGCGCCTTCGCGCGGACTGATCGGCTACCAGTCGCAATTCCTGACCGACACGCGCGGCACGGGCTTGATGAACCGCCTCTTCCACTCTTACGGTCCGTTCAAGGGCGAGATTGCGGCACGCCGCAACGGCGCGCTTATTTCCACGGACAAGGGCGACGCCGTTGCCTACGCCATCTGGAAGCTACAGGACCGCGGCATCATGTTCATCGGCCACGGCGACAAGGTTTATGCCGGCATGGTCGTGGGCGAACACTCCCGCGAGAACGACCTCGAGATCAACGTTCTTAAAGGCAAGCAACTGACCAACGTCCGGGCAAGCGGCGCCGACGAAGCCGTCATCCTTGTCCCGCCGAAGAAAATGACGCTTGAGGAAATGATGTCCTATATTGATGAGGACGAGCTGGTCGAAGTCACGCCCAAAGGCCTGCGCCTTCGCAAGAAGCATCTGGATTCCAACGCACGCGACCGCGCGAAGAAAGAAGCCAAGAAAGCGGCTGAAGCCTAAGACGGCAAAAGATCAAAGAAAACCCCGCTCGATGGCGGGGTTTTTTTTAACTTTAGCAGCGCGGCTTAATAAGCGCGGCGCTTCTGGCTGCGCTGCGCGTGTCCTTCCGAACGCTGACCGCCGTCTTTGCGGAAAGCATTGCCGCGCTCGCCAAAGGATTTTTTCTGGCCGTCTTTCTTGGCGAAAGGTTTTTTGAAAGAATTGCCTTCGCCTTCTTTCTTTTTAAACGGCTTCTTGAAGCCGCCGTCGGCGCGGTTGCCGTCACGATCACGGTTACCTTGGTAACCTTCCGAACGTTGTGGACGGTCACCGTTAAAGTTACGTTCGCCGCGCTCGCCACCTTCGTTAAAGAATTTCTTTTTGAAGGGTTTCTTGAATCCGCCCTCTTTGCGGTTTTCACCCTCAAAGCGCGTCTTTTTATAAGCGTCAGGATTGGAAGAGAAGTTGCCATCTTCACGTTTCTTAAACGGCTTTTTGAAACCACCTTCGGAACGGTTTCCACCATCGCGGCTGAATTCGCGCTTGCCTTGATAGCCGCCCTCGGAACGCTGCGGACGATCCTTGCGGTCGAAATCGCGGCGCGGACGGGAATCAAACGATCCTTCCGTGCGCGGCTCGCTTGAGCGCTCAAAACCGGCATCCGGATTCCAGCCGCCTTCTTTGCGCTCTTTGCGGTCTGCGCGGCCAAACGGCTTGCGGGCCTTGAAGCCTTCGCCGTCTTTGCGCGGGCCGTAGTTGCGCTCACCTTCGAACTTCTTGCCGAACGGTTTCTTACCGAAAGATTTACCGCCGCCAAAGGATTTTTTGCCTTTGGATGGGCCGCTACCGCCTTCGCGGACATCGCTGTTCGCGGCTTCGGGGTTCAGCATGCGCTCGATATCGCGCCACAGGTGGCGTTCGCCAGGAGAGATAAAGGAAACCGCCTGACCTTTCGCGCCGCCGCGGGCCGTACGGCCGATGCGGTGGATGTAGTCTTCTGCAACCTGCGGCAGATCATAGTTCACAACATGCTCGATATGCGGAACATCCAGACCACGCGCGGCAACATCCGTCGCCACGAGAATGCGGCAGTTGCCCTTGCGGAACATCTGGATCACACGGTCGCGCTGGCGCTGACGCAAACCGCCATGAATAGCTTCAGCTGTGTGCTCGTCTTTGTTCAGACGCGCGGCGAGTTTATCGCAGCCGTGTTGCGTGCGAACGAACACGATAACGGAGCCTTCGCGCTTTTGAAGCTGTAGCATCAATTCGTCATATTTCTGCTCTTGATTCACCGTCATCGATTCCTGAACGATATTTTCGCCCGGCTTCGATTGAACGCCGGCGGAGACACGCTCGGGATTTTGCAGATATTGCTTGGAGAATTTGATGATGTTGTCCGGGAACGTCGCCGAGAACATCAGGGTCTGGCGCTCCAGAGCCGTTTCGGACAGGATAGAATCGATCTGCGGCATGAAGCCCATATCGAGCATGCGGTCTGCTTCATCAAGAACGACAAAACCAACGCGGTCCACCAGATCGGGATTGGAACGCAAGTGGTCATTGATGCGTCCCGGCGTACCCACGATCAAACGTGGACGACGGTCAAGCTGCGCATATTGTTTGCCGATCGGCTCGCCGCCGATCAAAAGCGCGGTCTTGATGCCTTGCGGGCCTTTATTCTCAAAACCGATCATTTTGCGCGCAACATCATGAACCTGCGCCGCCAATTCGCGCGTCGGCAACATCACCAGCGCATGCGCCGTAGGATTGTTCATCAGGAAGTTGATCATCGGCACGCAGAATGCGCCTGTCTTGCCTGTTCCCGTCTGCGCGGAGCCGAGAATGTCGCGGCCTTCGAGCGCGAACGGAATGGCCAGCGCCTGAATCGGCGTCGGCGCTTCGAATTTCATGGTTTCAAGGGATGTTTGCAGCGCAGGATTCAGCGCAAACTCTTTAAAGTTTGTGGTCATAGATTTTCTTTCGTCATTAATATGCGCGCTTCACCATGAAGCGTGCGATAGCGGACATTTGCCGCGGTTAAGCATCTGGGCTGATACTTAAAACCGCTTGTGCCGCCCGAAAGAATGGGGGAAGAGGATCAATGTATCGCGGGAATATCCGGCTTTATTCTTATTTATCAGTGGTTTGCCGGAAACCCATAACCTGTTTGCGCCCCTTGTATCTCATACAAAGGGCGCAAAAGTCAAAGAAATAATATTACTTCCAATGATCGAGCAACGGACCGTCAAACCCAAAGAGCGGATCGCGGCGCGGCAGCTCCACTTCCTTGATGCGCGCAAGCGTGCCCGCCATATCGGCGGCATTGCGCGCGGTCTCGTAATTTTCCTGCCCCCATGGATATGCGCCGACGGCCTGAAACTCGGGCGACTGCCCGATGCGGCGGTGGCCCGTTCCTGCCGGAAGGATCAGCATATCGCCGGCATTCAAATCAAAAGCGCGGCCTTTTTCTCCACCGATCTGGATGCGGCCCTTGCCCATGGAAACGCCGATCACCTCATGCGCATTCGGATGAAAATGCGTATAGTCATAGACTGTGTCCGTCCAGATGCCCGCCCAGCCGTTTTGATCAAAGCAGGATTCAAAATACTTGGCCATGCGCGAGGATGTCGCGGCATTCCAGCATACCAGAACCGGCAGATCCGGATTGTTCGGAATATCCTTGTCGCTTTCGAACATGAAGGTTTCGATTTTCATGGTTGTTTGTGCCTATGCTATAAAAAATTAAGGGTGGACGATAAATTATACTTGCCAAGCGGCAAGCATCCGTGTTTCCATGGTCGCATGACACAGCATCATATGCAAATTTTAACGAATTTCTCCAACGTTCCGGCGGGCTACGGCACCCTCGGCGCGGAGAAACGTGCGTGTTTAAGCTGATAGCGTAGCCATTACCCTGTCAGCCCCGTTAAAAGGCTGACAGACAAGATCCCCCACCATCAGGAATCCTCCGTCGGCCTTTCGAAGAAAAAGAAAGGAGAGACGATCATGTTTGTAAAAAAGTTAACCGGCAAAGACTGGAAAGCCTACAAGACATTGCGGCTTGAAGCCTTGTCGCGTCACGAAGACGTATTCGGCGCCTCCTTTGAAAAAGAGGCTGAACGCGAGGACTCTGTTTGGCAAAAAATGCTCTCGCAAGGGCGTCAGGCGTTCTTTGGCCTTTACGACGGCAAGGACATAGTCGGCATTACAGGCATTGTCGCGGATATGCACGATGAAAGCGGCCGCACGGCAATTCTAATCGCCAGCTATATCCGCGAGGAATACCGCGGCCGAAAACTATCCCATCTTCTGTACGCGGCGCGGATCGACTGGGCGATCAAATCCGGCCTGTTCGAACGGATCGTCGTCGGACACCGCGAAGGCAACGAAGCCAGCCGTCGCGCCAACCAAGCGTTCGGGTTCGAGCTTTATGCCAAGGAAGAGCAGGATTGGGGCGATGGCGCCCGGGCGAATATTTACCGTTATGAAGTGAGGTTGGCGCTATGAGCATTAAAACGAAGAAAAACCCGATCCTGATCGACATTCCCATGCCGATTGAAACGCCGCGTCTAATCCTGCGCAACGTCTTGCCGGGCGACGGAAAGGCGTTGTTCGAGGCCAAGGTCGATAGTTTTAAAGAGCTGAACAAA
>QFQB01000172.1 GCA_003241475.1 Micavibrio aeruginosavorus | reverse complement strand
ATTCAGCGCGGCGCTTCCACAAAGCCTGACAGGCGATTTTGTGGCGCTCTTCCGTGGTGCGGATGAAATCGTCGTTCGAGACATTAAGGGCAGGCAAAAGATCACGAAAATTTTGGGACACTTCGTCGGTGAAGCTCTGGGGGTCTATGCCTTTGGCTTCGGCTGCCTGTTGAACTTTTTGTCCATGTTCGTCCGTGCCGGACAGGAAATAGGTTTCATAGCCATCGAGTTTTTTGTGGCGCGCCATCACATCGCAAGCGATGGAGGTGTACGCGTGGCCGAGGTGCGGCTTGTCATTGACGTAGTAAATAGGGGTGGTGATGTAAAAAGTCTTCTTGTCGCTACTCATTGGCCGTTCCTTTTGGCGTGTCTCAGGCCCCCTGCCCGCCAAGGATGCCGAAAGCCCCGATAACGCCCTGGCGCTTGTCCAGATTGCTGTTGTTTATTGCTGTAAAATGCGCGCCCAGCTTCTCACAAATTTCGATCCATTGTCCAAGGGAATATTGATTTTCAAGGGCTTGGAGTTCATTCCCCGCCAGAATTTCCGGCAAAGCGGCATGGCCTATGGCCTTGGCGCGGGTCAGGTTTTGCACGACCCATTCCATAATGTGGGTGAAGCTCTCGTACGCGCCTTCCGTGCGGGACAAATTGTCAGCGTATGGGTGCAATTTGGCCCAGTCCCAATCGGGAAAGCCGGACAGGAATTCAAGCAAGGTCGCCAGCGTGTTGCCGCCCTTTTCCTCATGAAGCGTCAGCGCCTTACCCATGCTGCCGTCTGATAAAGCCGTCAGGAGCTTCATTTCGCCTGTCGTGATGTCCGGCGCGGCGCGTTTGAGAAGATTTTCCAGCGTTGCCGCATCCAGCGGCGCGAAATGGAAGGTGCGGCATCGCGAGCGGATGGTTGGGATCATGGCTCCCAGACGGTTGCAAATCAGGATTAGCATGGCGCGCGGCGGTGGCTCTTCCAGAATTTTTAAGATGGCGTTCTGGGCCTGACGGTTCATCATATCGGCTTCGTCCACGATGACGACGCGCCAGCCGCCCTCGCTTGAGCTCATGCGCAGGAATGGTGCGATCTTGCGAACCGTATCCACATCAAGGACTGTTTTCTTGGCCGTGCCTGTGCTGTTCATCGGGCGCTCGAAGAAACGCAGATCGGGATGACCGCCGGATGCGACCAAGGAAAAAACCGGATCGCTTTGCGGCACGTCCATACTTGTTGGCGCGGGCGCAACATCGCCGAACAGGCTGTCCTGATTGTCATCCTTGCCGTGCTTCAGCAAAAAGCGCGCAAGACGAAAGGCGGCGGTGGTTTTGCCGATGCCGGAAGGTCCTGCAAAAATCAGCGCATGGGGAAGTTTCTTTTCATTGAAAAGCTTGAGCAGGATTTTTTCGTGCTCCGTGTGCGCGAGTAAATCGGGATTGGCGTTTGCAGGAGGCAAAGACGGCGCGGCGACTGTAGCGGAATCGCTGTCGCCCGCATCTTCAAATTCTTCCTCTTCAAAGAAATCATCGAACATATCAGAGTTTTTCTTTCACTTTCGCCAGCACTTGCGCGGCGATCACATCGGCCTCTTGAGAAGCATTAATGATAACACAGCGGTCCGGATTGTCCCGCGCAATTGTCAGAAAGCCTTGGCGGAGGTTTTCATGAAAGGCAATGTCTTTGGATTCAAAGGCGATTTCGGCGTCGTTGCGCTTTCCCGTGCGCTTCAGGCCCTCTTCGGGCGCGATATCCATGATGAAGGTTAGGTCAGGTTCGAAGTCCCCGATTGAGAGCGTTTTGACGGCTTCGATCTTATCGAGAGACAAATTTCCGGCATAGCCCTGATAGACCCGCGTGGAATCCGTATAGCGGTCGCAGAGCACATGCTTTCCCGTTTCCAGCATCGGACGGATCAGGTTTTCGGTGTGAAGCACGCGCGCCGCAAACATTAAAAGGACAAGCGCTTCGGGGGGCCAGTTCTGACCGTTGTTTTGAAAGAACGTATTGCGGATGGCTTCGGCCTCGGGCGTGCCGCCCGGCTCGCGCGTGAGCACGACATCGCCGAGCGATTGCGCCAGCCGTTTGATCTGGGTGGTCTTGCCGGCCCCCTCGCCGCCCTCGAATGTGATGAAAAGGCCGCGGGACTTCATAATTAAGGCGCCGGATTTTCAGCAGGCGGCAGGCGATAGCCGAAGAGCAAACGTTCGGTTTTTTCCATCAGCGCAGGGAAGAAGCCAAGTTTTGGAATATCCTTCGCGGCGACGATCGGCAATTCAACGGGTTGCATGTTTGGCAGTTCAACACGCACGACGCCAACCTTTTGGCCTTTTTTCACGGGCGCTTCGAGCGGGCCGTTAAATACAGCCTGGCCTTTCAGGTTCACGGCGCTCATTTTCGGCAAGGTGATTTTCAGATCCTGTTCGACGATCAAAGGGACGCTGCGCTCAACGCCCATGACGACAGGCGC
>QFQB01000171.1 GCA_003241475.1 Micavibrio aeruginosavorus | reverse complement strand
CACCCTTTGTTATTTGTCATCGTGATTCGTAGCGATTAATTGTGGGCAACATTGCAAATTAGGGGAACTTTCGTCAAGGGCGCGCGTCGGTTCAGCATCGGCATATGAACAGTTGCTCATATCGCGGCGCGCAACAGAAAGTTATGTTCAGGCGTGTATTTTTGTTATATAAATACAAATATCGGAACAAGCGGACGTGATTCGGTTTTTGGGCCAACTACCTGAAAATGAACCTATCATTGCCACAATATGGACCGATTGACCTATCAAACTCATGAATTCAGGAGTTAGAAGGTTTGAACTGGGGGACGAAAAAAAGCGGGAACGATAACCCGTAAAGCGGCAAAATATAGAGGACTCATAGCCCACTTAACTCTAACAGGAGGTAATGACCATGAGCTCCAGCGAAGCAAAGAAAAAAGTAATCCACCGTGTACTCGAAGAAACCCGCTACGCCTACAAGGTTTCTTGCGAAACCGACCATGCCAATGCGGACTATGCGGAATATGCCAGCCAGCAGTCGCTGACGGAATTCCGCCGCGCGTTCGGCAATCCGGAACTGACCTATGAACAGCTCGCGCAGATTTTGCGGGGCGCCTCCAACAAAGAGCGCCGCCGCCAATGCAAAACCCCGTGGGCGATGTTCATGGCCAATTATCTGGAGCGGAACGGAAATTCGAATTCCGTCCATATCCATCACTAAAGCGCTAGAACCCTATAGCAGATTTTTTCATTTTCATTCTTCCGCCCTTCAGCCTCCACTGTCGGGCGGAAAATTTATGTAGAAAGAACGGGAATTTTTGCGCGGTTCCAATGGGCGTAGAATTGCTTGCGATAGATACGCCAATCTGTGAGTATACCGAACATCGTTTCAGGTAATAAATATCCCGCCTATCAGCATATCGGTGAGCGGGAAACACTGCCTCTTGCCAAATTATGAATAAAATCCTATAATGCAGAATGCCCTTAAAACCCGCCTGCCGTCCGCCTCATACCTTAACCACCCCCCACCATGAACATTTGGGCAGGCATTGATTCTATTGGGAAATTCGGCTTGCACTGTAAAAAATTGTCAAAATGAACTATTGAAGCCCCATAAGCTGGCGACCTTATCCACAAAACCCTTGCAATCCTTCGGAAAGAGCCGCTATAACCCCCTCAACCGAAACCTCGCTGGCCCAAAGGCATTGGTGGCCAGCTTTCATATCCGAGAGGAGAAAATAATGCCCTTTTACGAGACCGTGTTTATCGCACGGCAGGATCTCAGCGATGCGCAAGTGAAAGCCATCACCGAATCTTGCGAAAAAATCATCAAGGACGCCAAAGGCAAAGTCACCAAAGTTGAAAACTGGGGTCTTCGCACGCTGGCGTACAAAATCAACAAAAACCGCAAAGGTCACTACGTTCTGATCGAATCCGATGTCGCGGCGCCGGCCGTACACGAAGTCGAGCGTACCTTGCGTCTGAACGAAGATATCATTCGTTACATGACGATCCGTCTGGACGAGGCTTCCAAAGGCCCATCCAAAATCATCGACAAGAATTCGTCCGATGACTTCGAAGGCGGCGACCGTCCTGACCGTGGCAACAAATTTGAGAAGGAAGCAGCATAATGGCCGAACGTTCTGAACGCGAACCCCGTGGCGAAGGCCGCGAAGGCGCAGCCGGTGGAAAGAAAACATTCTTCCGTCGTCGCAAAACCTGCCCGTTCTCTGGTCCAAAGGCCCCGACGATTGACTGGAAAGACGTCCGTCTTCTTGGTCGCTTCGTTTCCGAGCGCGGCAAAATGGTTCCTTCCCGCATTACTGCGGTAAGTCAAAAGAAACAGCGTGATCTGGCGCAAGCCATCAAGCGCGCGCGTTATATGGCCCTGATGCCGTATGTGCGTAACGAGAGCGAAAGCCGCTAAGGTTAGGAAAGGATACGATTATGCCTACACAAGTGATTTTGCTGGAACGCGTTGAAAAGCTGGGCGCCATGGGAGACGTTGTCTCCGTGAAGCCGGGCTACGCCCGCAACTACCTGTTGCCGCAAGCGAAAGCTCTGCGCGCGACGAAAGAAAACGTTGCTTACTACGAAGCGCAAAAATCCCACCTGCAAAAAGCGAACGCCGAGAAAAAAGGCGAAGCCGAGAAGATTGCCAAGAAAGTTGAAGGCACGAAAGTTGTCATCATCCGTCAGGCTTCCGAAGGCGGACAGCTTTACGGTTCGGTTTCGGCACGCGATATCGCGGAAGCCGTTGCAACAGATACGAGCGTTTCTGTAACGCGCGGCCAGGTTGCTCTGAACCAGGCGTTCAAAACCATTGGCCTTTTCCCGGTCGATGTTGTTTTGCACCCTGAGGTTAAGGTCAAGGTAACGGTGAACATCGCCCGTTCCGCAGACGAAGCCGCACAGCAAGCGAAAACCGGCAAAGCCGTTATCGCTGATGCCCGTGGCCGTAAATCTGAAGACCTCGACGCTTCCAAGGCTGATATGCTTGAAGAAGGCGCTCTTGCCAACGAAAAAGCCGAAGCCGCTCTAGAAGCCAAAGAAGCCGAAGCCGATGCTGAAAAG
>QFQB01000051.1 GCA_003241475.1 Micavibrio aeruginosavorus | reverse complement strand
ATCTCCGGCGCCGCAACATTGCTGGCTGCTTGCGAGAGCACGAAAAAACAATTCGATTTTTCCAAAAAAGCGCCCGATGAATTCGCCGTCGTCAAGCGTGCGCCTTTGGAAATGCCGCCGAACTTCAATCTGGAAGCGCCGCAGCCCGGCGTAGCCCGTCCGCAGGAATTGAGCGCGACCGAAATGGCCCGCGATGCCGTTCTGGGCGACGCCGCCGCGAAAAAAATCGCAAAAGAAAACGGCGTGAGCCAAGGCGAAGCCGTTCTGCTGCAAAAAGCGGGAGCCGTAAACGCCAGCCCTGCCATCCGCGCGCAAGTGGACAAGGAAACCGCCGAAATCATCAAGCAGGAAACGCCCGGGATCGACACGCTTAAGAAAATGGTTGGCAAGGATGTCCAAGAGCCTGCCAAGGTTGTGGACCCGGTCGCCGAGACGGAACGTTTGAGAAAGAACAAGGCCGAGGGCAAACCGCTTTCGACCGGCATGACGCCGTCGCGCGAGGACTAATCCAGCTTCATCATAATAAGGCGGTCGCGCATGCTACGCATTTCTTCGCCCTGTTTCAGGCACAGACGTTCATAATCCTGCGCTTGTTCCAAGCCCTTCGCATAGACGCTTTTTTGCGGGAATTTTCCGACGAGATAGTGAAGCGCCGCCGAAATCTGCGGTACTTGATCACCGCGAAGTTTTGCAGACATACGACCCGTTTCACAAATTTTTATAGCTTCGTCATAAGCGCGATCATAGGCCTCGCGCGGTTTGTTGGTCATCGTGTTTCCCAAAAAGTCTTCGGGCACGTAATTTGTCTGTTCTATTTCTTTGAGCTTCGTTGTCATCTCTGCCACCGCATAACAAACATCCGCAGCTTCCATAGTATAGACTGTGCGTTTTACATCCCCGTTCGGTGCGGTATTTAAAAAATGCGCGTGCCCGAGTGTGTCTTCTATAGCGGCCGCCAGTTTTTCGGCGTCCTGCACAGCGACCGAAATATGCCCGCCCAGACTTTGTTTGTCCGTGCCGAAGATGTCATCGTAATAATAAACGGCCAAAGAAATGCGTTTCATCGCATTGTTCAAGGCAAAGAAACGTGCCGTAATAGCATCGTATGCCATTTCAGATGCGGTTTGGTAATGTTGTCGAAGATCATACATGGACAGCACTTAAACTTATGAAAACTGAAAAAATCTTAAGGCCGCGCATCGACGCGGTCAAGATTATTGTCTATATCTACTCACATGACAAAACGCGCCGCCCTGATTTTTTTGCTAATTCTTGCAATGCCTTGCGCCGCCCGCGCCCAGACCTTCGGGGCACAGGAGGCCACGCTCGACAACGGCCTGCAAATCGTCGTCATCCCCAACCACCGCGCGCCCGTCGTCACCAGCATGCTCTGGATGAAGGTCGGCGCGGCGGATGAACAGCCGGGCCTTTCGGGCATGGCGCATTATCTGGAACATCTGATGTTCAAGGGTACGGCCAAGCAAAAGCCGGGCGAGTTCTCTAAACTGGTCAAAACGCTGGGCGGTAACGACAATGCCTTTACCTCGCAGGACTACACGGCGTTCTATGAATCCATCGCCGTGGAAAACCTGCCGCGCGTTCTGGAGATGGAGGCAGACCGCCTCGTCAACCTCAACCCGCCGCCCGAGCATTATGCGTCGGAAAAACAGGTTGTCATCGAAGAGCGCCGCCAGCGTACCGACAACGACCCGCGCGCGCTATTTCAAGAACAGCTCAACAGCGCGGTTTTCATCAATCATCCTTACGGCACACCCGTCATCGGATGGATGGCGGAGATCGAGAAATACGAATGGGCGGATGTCAAAAAATTCTATGATGCGTGGTACGCGCCCAACAATGCCGTGCTGGTCGTAAGCGGCGACATCACGATGGAGCAATTGAAGCCGATGGCGGAAAAATATTTCGGCGCAATCGCGCGCAAAGAATTGCCGCCGCGCAAGCGCCCGCAAATTCCGCCGGCGAAGGCTCAAAGCTATCTGCGCCTGCAAGATCCGGCCATTCACCAAAGCATCGTGATGAAAATCTATCCTGCGCCCAGTGAATCGACAAACCGCAAAGACTCCCTCGCGCTACAGGTTTTATCCGAAATTCTGTCTGGCGGACCGACCGCACGTTTTTACAAACACATCGTTGTGAATGCCAAAAAGGCCACGGGCGTCGATTTCAACTACAATGAAACGGCGTTGGATTACGGCACGATTTCCATCGGCGGCACGCCTGCCGATGGCGTCACACCCGAAGAGCTTGGCGCGGTACTCGATGCCGAAATTAAAAAAGTCATTGCCGGCGGCGTGACGAACGACGAAGTCAAAGAAGCCGTACAGCGACTACAGGACGAAGCCGTATTCGCGCGCGACAGCCTTGCAGGCCCCGCTATGATTTTCGGCGCGGCCCTGACCACGGGCGGTACGGTCAAGGACGTTGAAGATTGGGCCAAAGATATTGCAACAGTTACGGTAGCAGATGTCAAAGCTGCCGCCGCGAAATACCTAGACGATGAAAAACCATGGCTACGCGCGCCGGTGTCCGGCTATCTTCTGCCCGCTACAAAGGAGGCGACAAATGTTCAAAGATAAGCGCCCCGGCAAATGGATCCTGCTCGGCTCCCTTCTGGTTATCATCATGCTGGGCCTGCTGATTTTCTTCGGCATGCAAGCACAGGCCGCCAAGAATCAGCCGTTCCTGCCGATCAAGGAAGTTAAAACCAAGGCCGGTATTTCCGTTTGGCTGGCGGAAGATCATTCGCTCCCCATCGTCGCCTTACGGTTTGTCTTTCTCGATGCCGGATCGGCCAACGATCCCGATGACCGCCAAGGTCTTGCCCGCATGCTGTCCAACACAATGGACGAAGGCGCAGGAAAGCTGGATTCGCAAAGTTTTCAAAAGGCCTTGAGCGACAATTCCATCACGCTTTCTTTCAACGCCAGCCGCGATGGGTTCGGCGGCGAGTTGAAAACGCTCAAACGCAACGAAGCCAAAGCTTTTGATCTTCTGGCGATGGCAATCAATGAGCCGCGCTTTGATGCCGAGCCTCTTGCCCGCATGCGCGACGGCAATCTGTCGCGCATCAAGTCCTCCTTGTCCGAACCGGACTGGATGGCCGCGCGCGTGGTGAACGACAAAGCCTTCGAAGGCCACCCGTATTCCAAGAACAGCGGCGGCACGATTTCCAGCCTTGGCCGCATCACGGCGGACGATCTTCGTAACTTCAAAAAGAACAATCTCAGCCGCGACAGGCTTTTGATTGCCGTCTCCGGCGATATCGATCAGGCAACACTGGAAAGCGCCATTGATAAAATCTTTGCCAAGTTGCCAGAAAAAAGCGCGGGTAGCGCCATCAAAGACACAAGCATTACAAATGGCGGCAAAATCTATCTGTTCGAGCAGGATATTCCGCAGACCTTCATCGAAGTCATGCTTCCCGCCTTCGATCACAAGGACAAGGATTACTACGCGCTGGAGCTGATGAACTACATTTACGGCGGCGCCGGTTTTGGTTCCCGCCTGATGGAAACCGCGCGCGAACAACGCGGCCTGACCTACGGCATTTATTCCGGAACGCAGGACTACCGTCATACCGATGCTCTCAACGTTTCCACATCCACCAAAACGGCGAGCACGCAAGAGATGCTGACCATCATCAAGGACGAGATGGTCAAGATGCAGAATACGCCCGTGGACGCAAAAGAACTGCAGGACGCCAAATCCTATATCACCGGCTCCATGCCGCTGGCGCTCAGTTCCACCGACAAAATCGCCGCGATGATCTTGCAACTACGCGTCGATAGCTTGCCCATCGACTACCTCGATCATTTCGCCGATTATATCAACGCCGTCACCCCGGAAGATATCTTGCGCGTGTCCAAACGTATTCTGAAACCGGAACTGGCCACCACCGTTCTGGTTGGAAAACCCGAAAATATTCAAAATGTCATCACTGTTAAGGAGTTACCGAATGTCCAATAACCCTGTCCGCAAACCGGAATGGGCCGCCCTTGCCCAACATCGCGCCGCGCTTGAAAACACGAGCATGCGCGACCTGTTTGCAAAAGACGGCGGACGGTTCAAGAATTTTACGGTTTCCGTTCCGGGGCTGTTGTTCGATTACTCCAAAAACCGCATTACGGCAGAGACTATTGAAAAACTGGTAGCGCTTGCCAAAGCCAGCGATCTTGAAGGCTGGAGAGAAAAAATGTTTTCGGGCGAGAAAATCAATTCCACGGAAGGCCGCGCCGTTTTGCACACCGCGCTTCGCGCTCCCAAAGACGCCGTGATCAATGTGGATGGCGAGAATGTCGTACCATTCGTGCATGACGTTCTGGCCAAGATGAAAAAATTCTCCGACGATGTGCGCTCGGGTGCGTGGAAAGGCCACACGGGCAAAGCCCTGCGCCATATCGTTAATATCGGAATCGGCGGATCGGACCTCGGCCCCTACATGGTCTGCGAAGCGTTAAAGCCTTACACGCCGGCGCATATCGACATGCATTTCGTGTCCAACGTCGATGGCACGCATTTGGCCGAAACGCTGAAATCCATCAATCCTGAAGAGACGCTGTTCATTGTCGCCTCCAAAACCTTTACCACGCAGGAAACGATGGCCAACGCCGTCGCTGCCAAAAAATGGCTGGTGGAAAAACTGGGCGATGAAAAAGCGGTAGCTAAACATTTTTGTGCGCTTTCGACCAACACCGATGCTGTCGCAAAATTCGGCATTGATGACGCCAATATGTTCCCGTTCAAGGAATGGGTCGGCGGCCGCTATTCACTCTGGTCGGCAATCGGTCTTTCCATCTGTTTTGCCGTCGGGTTCGACAATTTCGAAAAACTTCTGGCCGGCGGCCGCGCCGCGGACGAGCATTTCAAATCCTCTCCGCTGGAAAAAAACATTCCTGTGCTGATGGCGTTGCTCGGCATCTGGTACCGCAATTTCTGGGATTTCGGCTCCATTGCCGTATTGCCTTACGATCAATATCTGCACCGCTTTGCCGCCTTCCTGCAACAAATGGACATGGAATCCAACGGCAAGAACGTGGACCGCGAGGGTAGCAAGATCACCGATTACAAAACGGGTCCTGTCCTTTTCGGCGAACCGGGAACCAACGGTCAGCACGCCTTCTACCAATTGATCCATCAAGGCGTGGACATCATTCCGTGCGACTTCATCGCGCCGAAAAAGTCGCACAATGCGGTGGCGAACCAGCACACGTTGCTTTTGAACAATATGCTCGCGCAATCCCAAGCCTTAATGCAGGGCAGAACGCTTGAAGAAGCTGGCAACAATCAGGCACGCGTCTTCCCCGGCAACCGCCCGAATAATGTGTTCGTGTTCGATACGCTCGATCCTTATTCGCTCGGGTTCCTCATCGCGCTGTATGAGCACAAAGTGTTCACGCAGGGCATCATATGGAATATCAACTCATTCGACCAATACGGGGTCGAACTGGGCAAGGAGCTGGCCAACAATATCGAAAAAGGCCAGACGGGAACGCTGGATGCCTCGACGCAAGGCCTCCTCAACTATATGAAATCGTAAAGGTTTCATGTATCCTGCGGGACATGATAGGCCAGCCGCCCACTCCAGAGGAATTCCGCCGCTACACGCAATATGATCTCGACGAGATCATAGAAAAGCACTCGTCCTACCTCAAAGGCCGCCGCGGCGGCCTTCGCGCCGTCATCAAATTCGGCGATTTGTCGGGGTTATCCTTGGTGGGCAAGGATTTGTCCCAAGCCGATTTCACAGGCTCTTCCTTCGCCAAATGCAATTTTTCGGGCGGCACATTTGTCGGCACGACTTTTTTCTCCTGCGACCTTCGCGGGGCCGATCTAACCAACGCGATTTTGAGCCGCGCCGATTTTCGCGGCGCGCATCTGGCAGGAGCGAATTTGTCCGGCGCCAATCTCGATTCCGCCGATATGCGCGAAGGCAAAATCATGGAGCGCGGCGACGGCGGCATGCTGGTCAGCAAGCCCCTGCCCAGCTTCCCCAAAGGCAAGGATGCCACGACGATTGTCACGGGCGCTAAACTGACCGATACCAGCATGACCAGCGTCAAGGCGATGGTCGCCGATTTTTCCGATGCCGATCTGTCGGGCGTGACATTGAATCAAGCCAATCTGAGCGGCGCGAATTTCGATGGAGCCAACCTGACGCGCGTCGATTTTACGGGTGCGGACCTCACCCGCGCCAATTTGTCCAATTCCATCATGTCGGGCGCCATTCTGCGCAATGCGGAAATGCAGGAAACGATCGCCGAGAACGTCATCAAGGACGAAGCGATGGGCAAACGTCTGGTCAACGCGCCAAAGACGCTTACGGAGCTTCTAGACGCCCACAAACGTTTTATCGGTAGCGCGGGCAAGGAAGGAAAGCAGATGGATCTGTCCGGATTTGATCTGCGCGATATAGACAACCTTGCTTTCTATCCCATGACGGCGATGCGCGCGGTGAAAACAACCTTCCTTGGCCTCGATCTTTCCAAAGCCAATATCCAGAGCGCGACGCTGGATTACAGCGATATGCGCGATTGTATTTTGCACAAAGCGGATTTTCGCGGATCTTCGCTCAAGGGCGTTCATCTTTCGCGCGCCGATCTTTCGGGCGCGCATTTCGGACCGCTCAAATTCGATGCGCCGGACGGACACGGCGTGCGCCTGCAGCGCGTCAACCTGTCCGGCTCCTCGCTCAAATTCTGCATCCTGAAAGATTGCGATCTGCGCGATTCCATCCTGATGGGCGCGGACCTGTCCAACACCAATCTTGCGGGATGCGATCTGCGCCGCGCCGATCTGACGGGGGCCAACCTGACCGGCTCCAACCTCGAAGACGCACTAACCGAAGGCGCGGTTATCCGCTAACTCTTTGTAAAAATTATGCAAATATACGGGGATTACAGGCGGGCGGTGCTTTCGCTTTGCGCGCCGGATGCGCTATTGTAGGCCTATGCAAATCCGTCAATTACCCGATTATCTGGTCAACCAGATCGCCGCCGGCGAAGTGATCGAACGGCCTGCCGCGGCCGTAAAAGAGCTGGTCGAAAACGCCATCGATGCGGGAGCATCGACCGTGGAGGTGGATTTGCGCGACGGCGGCAAGAGTTTGATCCGCGTGCGCGACAACGGCGCAGGCATGAGCCGCGAAGCACTGTCGCTTTGTGTTGAACGTCACGCCACATCAAAACTTCCCGATGACGATCTGGTCAATATCCGCCATTTAGGGTTTCGCGGCGAGGCGCTACCGTCTATCGGCGCGGTGAGCCGTTTGTCGATTACGACCAAGCATAAGGACGAGCAAAGCGGCTGGGCGCTCGCCCTCGAAGGCGGCAAGAAAAAAGAGCCAATCCCTGCTTCGCATCCGCAAGGCACGACCGTCGAAGTCAAAGATCTTTTTTACGCCACGCCTGCGCGATTGAAATTTTTGAAAACCGACCGCGCCGAATATGCCGCCGTCAAAGAAATGCTGACACGCATTGCCATGGCGCATCCGTCCGTGACGTTCAAACTCACGCACAACGGCGCAGGCTCGCTGTTTTTAAATGGCGAGCAAGGCGAATTGGGCGATATCCGCCATACCCGCCTTTCCGCGCTTTTGGGCAAGGATTTCGGTGAGAACAGCGTTCCTGTCGATGCCGCGCGCGAGTATGTGAACGTAAGCGGTTATGCAGGCCTTCCCAGCTTTGACAAAGGCAGCGCCCAACACCAGTTTTTGTTCGTCAATGGCCGTCCCGTGCGCGACCGTTTGCTTTTGGGATGCGTGCGCGCCGCCTATTCCGATTTGCTCTCACGTGACCGCCATCCTGTTGTGGCACTATACATCGACGTGCCGCCCGAGGAGGTCGATGTGAACGTGCATCCCGCCAAAGCCGAAGTGCGGTTCCGCGACAATGCGCTGGTGCGCGGCGCCATCGTCTCCGCGCTCAAGCATGCGCTTCTTGCAGGCGGGCAAGTCACGTCTTCCACCATCTCAAGCTATGCGCTGTCGTCTTTCCGCCCGCAAAGCTCCGGCCCGGCCCTGCCGCTTTCGCGCGGCTCTTATCCTTCGCGGTCTTCCTACGGCAATCTCGCTGAAAGGATGGATCAGGCTTATGCGCCGATGATGATGGAGCCCGTGCCCTCCGCCCGCGCGGAATTGCCTGCGGCGGCGCTCGAAGAAACATCCTATCCGCTCGGCGCGCCGCGCGCGCAACTGCATGAAAACTACATCGTCGCGCAAACGCAGGACGGCATTGTTCTCGTCGATCAGCACGCCGCGCATGAGCGGCTTGTGTATGAACGGTTCAAAGCGCAGATGAAGGACGGCGGCATCGCTTCCCAAGGGCTTTTGGTGCCCGAAATCATCGACATGAGCGATGTGCGCATCCATGCGCTTTTGGAAAAAGCGGATTTATTGCGCTCGCTCGGCCTCGACATCGAGGCCTTCGGGCAAGGGTCCATCGCCGTGCGCTCCGCGCCCGCCATATTGACCGGAAAAATAGACATCGCCGGATTGGTCAACGATGTAGCGGATGAACTGGAAGAAAATGAATCGTCCATTCTTCTCGAGGAAAAACTCAATGCCGTGTTGTCCACCATGGCTTGCCACGGATCGGTGCGTTCGGGCCGCCGCCTGTCCATCGAAGAAATGAATGCGCTCTTGCGCAAAATGGAAGAAACCGAGAATTCCGGCCACTGCAACCACGGACGGCCAACCTACATAACGCTTAGCCTCAAAGATATCGAAAAACTCTTTCACAGAAGGTGATAAAAAATGGAAAACGCCGGTCAGAAAAAAATCATCAATGCCCTGTATGGGCTGCTTGTGGTTTCAACCATTCTTGGCTTCATGCCGAACTTCAACGCGTTCCTCGCGTCCTTTGTCCTCTGGGCAGCGGTGCTGGCCGCTTCTTATCTCTATCGGCGCAAGGACAGCGAGGACGGTCTTTTGTACAACCACATGACGTATCTGATCGGCACCATCTGGATCGGCACGGCCTTTATTCTTTTGGGCACGATCATTGCGGGGTTGTGGGTGTTCTTGCAAGGCGACGGCTCTATTCTCGATGCCGCCATTGCCAAGATTGAGAGCGGCGCGGCAATAGATGAAGCCGAACTGACGCAGATCACGCATGACTACATCACTGCCAACAAAGGCCTTCTCATGACCGCCAGCTTTGCCGCCGTCGGCCCCGCCGTTCTTTATTTCGTCTATCGCGTCGCCAACGGCTATGGCCGCGCCATGAAGGGATACCGTATTGCCAATCCGAAAAGCTGGCTGTAAAAGACGCCTATGAATATCGCCTTTCTTGCCTCCCACAACGGAAGCGCCGCCAAAGCCGTTACCGAAGCCTGTCTGGGCGGCGTTTTGCCCGCAGATGCCGTTTTGCTTATCAGCAACAATCCGGACAGCAAGGCCATTGCATGGGCCAAGGACCTGCATCTTAAAACCGCCGTCATCAATGCGTCCAATGCCGCCGACCCTGATCTGGCGATTGCAGGGCTTTTGGAGGACAACGCCATCGATCTGGTTGTTTGTTCGGGATATATGAAGCTGATAGGTCCCAAAACAATTGCCGTTGTGCATGGGGGTATTTTGAATGTGCACCCCGCCCTGCTCCCCAAGTACGGCGGCAAGGGCATGTATGGCCGCCACGTCCATCAAGCCGTTTTCAATGCAAAAGATTCCGAGACAGGCATTACCATCCATCTGGTGGATGGCGAATATGACCACGGCAAAGTCATTGCGCAAAAAAAACTCCCCGTTGCAAACGGAGAGTCTGCAGAATCCATCGAAGAAAAAGTAAAAGCGGCAGAGCCGTCATTCTACGTCGAGACGATATCGAAGATATTGTCAGGCGAAATTTCCCTGCGATAATTCAATCGTCTTTCTTCTGGCGGGATTTCATCAATTCCAGAATAAGTTTCTGGTCTTTTTTGGGCATGGCGTAAAAGCTCTCGACGACTTCACGCCCCTTTTCCGAGAATCCCGATTCGGGTTTTGTGTTCCTGCCTGCGCCGATGTTCATCGTCAGCCACTCGTAAGGGATCCCAAGCGCATGCGATAGTGTGTGAAGATAGCGCGGATTCTGCGCTTTTCCGCTCTCGGCCTGCTGTATCGCCTGTTGCGTCGTGCCCGCAATATCGGCCAATTCAACCTGACTTAACCCCTTGATATGGCGTATATATTTTATTCGCCCCGCTAGGTCGGGGATATCTTTCAAACGCGTCATATTAGAGAAATATCACAAGGCAAATTGTAATTCTTGACAAGATTGCTTGTTGTATTTTGGACAATTTTTCTTGTACTATACTTTGGAAGGGGGAACTTCACATGATTGAGATGCAATCTATATCCGAAAGACTAAAGGGTGTCTTGAATGACCTCGAGCAAATAACCAATGCTCTACAACCTGCGACAGTGCAAATTGCCGCAAACGACAGCGCTCGCCAGATCATTGTTATGATGGCCGAGTAAAATTTTTTCGCTTCTTTTCGATGGTAGCACGACTGCCGCAACCTTCGATATGATCGTTGACCATGCCCATTGCCTGCATAAAGGCATAGACGGTGGTCGGCCCAACAAAACTCCAACCACGCTTTTTTAAATCTTTTGAAAGGGCGATCGAGGTTTCCGTCTTGCCCAGAGTTTTCAGCGTTTTAAAATCGAGCGTTTTCGGCCGCGCATGCGCTCCCGGCTCCCACGACCAGAAATAAGCTGCGAGCGACCCGTATTCTTTTTGCAGCTCCAGCGCGCGGCCCGCGTTGTTGACGGCGCTTTCAATCTTGCCGCGATGGCGAATGATCCCCTCGTCCTTCAACAAGCGCTCGACATCTTTTTGCGTGAATTTAGAAAGCTTTTTTAGATCAAAACCGATGAAGGCTCTGCGAAAATTCTCGCGCTTTCGCAAAATGGTGATCCAGCTCAAGCCCGCCTGAAATCCTTCAAGACAAATCTTTTCAAACAGGCGCACATCGTCTGCGACGGGACTGCCCCATTCCTTGTCGTGATATTCGATATAAAGCGGATCTTGTCCGCACCACCAGCAGCGGCACTTCTTGTCCGCGCCCGTGATCAGCCCGTTGTCGCTCATTCCTGTTCCAGAAGCTCCATGAACTTCTTCGCGGCCGCCAGATCACGACGCATCGTAGCCTGACGGCGTTCTTGTACGGGATCGGAGCCATGAACATCTTCGCCGGCTAACTCAGAATGATAGATTTCTTCCAATTCCGCTGCGTTGTAAACATCTTCAGGGCTGGCTTCGTGTTCCAAAAAGGCAAGCCCTAGAACAATGGAACCGCTTAAAGAAGTCACGACTTGCAGAACAGTGAAATAATATTCGTCGAGCGCTTCGAGATAGTTCCAGATTTGCTTGTGCGTATCGGCATCCTGCGTCAACGCATCAAGGCCGAAAGTGACATCGAGGGGGCTTTCAAAATGCTCGTCGAACCATGTCAGCCAGCGGTCCCATACTTCTTTCTGACGCTTGGCAAGTTCGACAGGCTCCTTGACGCGATAGCATAAAAGATCCGTGTCCAGATATTTCAGAAGGGACTTTGTCATTGCGTCGCGCTCGCGCATACGGTCGATCGCGGTGGTGAGCATCTGCGTCACCGGCATTGTATCGGGCACAACCTGCTCTCCCTGATCCGCCCATTCCTTGACGATCACGTCGGCCATGATGCGACTTGGGGAAGCCATCGGCTGCCCTGAAGGCGTTTTAACGGACTTCCCGTCAAGCTGGATAACAAATCCGTCTTCGGTTTTTATGTGGGAAGAGACTTTATAGAGGCGTTTCATAAATATTTTTATTCCTCGGCTTTCGCGCCGTTTTCATTGATGGTTATCGTCATAGTCTTATCATCGGGTGTGAGGCCGAGCGTTTTTTGAAATATTGAAATGACATTTTTCAGTGTTTTTAAGGTGTTTTCATCATGATTGGCAGGTGCAATGGTCAACACCATACTCTCGTTTGTTTTGATTAATGTTCCGTTAAAATCCAAGCCGTCAATTCTGCCTTTTAAACGGGCCTTCAACGGCCTCGTATCCAGATCGGTTGCCGTGAATTCCACTTCGTGGCCATCAAGAACAAAACGGCCTTTTTCCAGCGAGAGCGTGGTAAAGCTACGCACATAATCAGCGTCGCCTTCGAGAGGTCCCAGCTTGTATGTCATCGGCGTAATTTCGTTGAAGCGATAAAGATAGCCGCCCTTGCCCTGCTTTCTGCTCATCTGCATGGTCATCAGCAACGGATAATCGTTATAAAGCCCCTCGATCATAAATACAGGTGTGGCCGTCTCAGGCGATGGGTCAGAAACTCCGGCATAATCAATTGTCAGTTTTTTAGGAAGCGCATAGCCGCTGGCGAATTCCATTCCCTTCATTTCAAAACCGCTGTAAACACCGCGCCCGAACATCATGTTGAAAAAAGGCAAGGAGATGTAGGCGCTTTTAACGCTCGCATACACTTTCTTATCATCCTTTTTATCACGTATAAGGATTCCCTGTATCTTGAACACGGATTGCGGGACAATGTTTGCCTCGGCCAGATGGGTTATTTCGGCTTGATGTCCCGTCGCTTCCATCAGGTAATCCTGCAAGCCGAGTCTTAAAGATTCTTTTGATCTTTGCGCCAGTATCAGAACGCCATAGCTCATCGCCAATAAAATTAGAACAACGATGGCAAGCCGCTTGCCCCATGTCAGCGATGTTTTTTGCCAGCCCGTTTTCATCGGTTTCCCCCGTATGTTGCCATGGAAGTATAAAGAGCGGGGTAGCCCATCAAAAGCCTAAAAATCGGCAAAAGGTTCATGGTCCGGCTTTTTCTGGAAACCAAGAGCATCCCAGCTTTTGGCAAGGTCGGCAGGTAGCGGCGCAAGCAGTTTCATGGCTTTGCGCGTGACGGGATGGGCGAACTGCAAGGAGCGGGCGTGCAGATGTAAACGCTGTGTAATCCCCGGTCCTTCGATCGCGGCTTTTTCCCCGTATTTGGCATCGCCCAAAAGCGGAAAGCCGGCATAGGCTGCGTGAACGCGGATCTGGTGCGTGCGGCCCGTTTTAGGCATGAAGGCAACGAAGGCTGCCTGACGGCCCGCCACTTCCATGACCTCGAAATTCGTATAGGCTTTCTGGCCTTCCTTATGATCGACGATCATCTTGTCTTTTTCAGGTCCGTGCGTGCCCTTGATGAGCGGCGCCTTGATCTCGCCTTCCATATCGGTCGGCGCAGGGCTTGTAATCGCCCAATAGATTTTCTTCATATCGCGCCCTTGAAACATCCTGCCCAGACGGCGCGCCATTTCGGCGGACCGCGCGAGCAGCAAAACGCCCGACGTGTCTTTGTCGAGGCGGTGGACGAGGCGCGGCTTCACGCCGTCCTTGCCTGTGAGCGCTTCGAGCATGCCGTCGATGTGGCGTTCAATGTTCATCCCGCCCTGCGTGGCGATGCCCGGCGGCTTGTTGATGGCCAGAATATCGCCGTCATCGTAGATCACGGCTTTGATGATCATTTCCGCATCCTCGTCGCGAAGCCTGTAGCCATCGGACTTTTCGGGGCGTTCATCCATCGGCGGCAAGCGGATTTCCTGCCCGGCCGCAAGGCGCGTGTCGGGCTTGGCGCGTTTGCCGTCGACGCGGATCTGCCCCGTGCGGATCAATTTTTGCGCCATTACGAACGACATCTCCGCGACGTTCTTCTTCAGCCAGCGGTCAAGCCTTTGGCCGTCATCATCCTGAGGGATTGTTAAGTGGCGGACATCTTTCATGGTGCAAAACTTCTCATCAAAATCAGGCCGGCAAAAATCGCCAGC
>QFQB01000170.1 GCA_003241475.1 Micavibrio aeruginosavorus | reverse complement strand
TTAACAACGTCGTGTTCGACGGCGGGTCCGCGCAAATACATCAGCCCGTCGAAATTCTGCTCGATAAAATGTGCCTTGGCTTCGGCGGGAAGGTTAGTGATGGACACTTCGGTGATAATAGACGGCGTGCGCGTCGTGCCGGTGGCTTTAAGGGCGGGTTCAATAAGAAGGGCGTTGATATCGAATTGTTTACGCATTGTACTCTCTGGTTAGGTTTGGAGTAGTGTTAGCTTAATCGGATCAGGATGTTGAGGCTAGCCTTATCCTATATTAGAATTTCAAAAGCATTATTATACATATTTATAATTGTCAACAATTACGAACAATAGTTAACGCTTGCGGGGGTGACAATTTCCGTCCGTTGTTCTAGATATTTGCCATGACATACACACAAAGACGCGTGGTCATTACGGGCATCGGAATTGTCTCCTGCCTGGGCAATGACAAGGATACGGTTTTGGCGGCTCTGAAGGCCGGCAAATCGGGTATTTCGTTTTCTCCCAGCATGGCGGAGCATGGTTTCAGATCGCAGGTGGAAGGCCGCCCGCAGATTGATCTGACCGCCGCCATTGATAAGCGTCTCTTACGCTTCATGGGTGAAGGTTCGGCCTACAATCACATCGCCATGGAAAATGCCATCAAGGATGCTGGCCTCGAGGAGCATGAAGTCTCCAACGAGCGCACAGGCGTCATTATGGGCTCTGGCGGCCCATCGACCAGCAATCAGGTGGAAGCCGCCGATATTGTGCGTGAAAAAGGTGCGACAAAATGGGTTGGCCCGCTTCGCGTGCCGCGCTGCATGTCGTCTACGGCATCCGCAACGACGGCCACCAATTTCAAAATCAAGGGCGTGAATTATTCCATCTCATCCGCCTGCTCGACATCTGCACACTGCATTGGTAATGCGGCGGAACAAATCATTCTTGGCAAACAAGACATCGTCTTCGCTGGCGGTTCGGAAGAGTTGCACTGGACGTTGTCGTGCTTGTTCGATGCGATGGGTGCGATGAGTTCCAAATACAACGACACGCCGGAAAAGGCTTCGCGCGCGTACGACAAAAACCGCGATGGTTTTGTCATCGCAGGTGGCGCAGGCGTTGTCGTGGTTGAAGAACTGGGTCACGCTTTGGCGCGCGGCGCGAAAATCTATGCCGAAATCACAGGCTATGGCGCAACATCCGATGGAGCCGACATGGTGGCCCCAAGCGGCGAGGGCGCGGTACGTTGCATGAAGCAGGCATTGGCAACTGTCAAAGCGCCGATTACCTATATCAACACGCATGGTACATCGACACCGGCAGGCGATATTACGGAACTGGACGCCATCCGCTCCGTAATGGGCAAGCTGGAACAGGATATGCCTTACATCGGCTCCACCAAATCTATGACAGGGCATTCGCTGGGTGCGACAGGCGCGCAAGAGGCGATCTATTCGCTTTTGATGCTCCAGAATGATTTTGTGGCACCGAGTATCAACATCGAAGACCTTGATGACGGTGCGGGCAATCTGCCGATCCCCAAAACGCGTATCGATGGCATCCGCCACAATACGATCCTTTCCAACTCTTTCGGCTTTGGCGGTACGAACGCCACGCTGGCACTCTCGCGTTACGAGGAATAAGAACAATGAGTATCCCTGCATCCGGTATCATGAAAGGCAAGCGTGGGCTTGTCATGGGTGTTGCCAACGACAAATCCATCGCATGGGGCATGGCGCAAGAGCTTCACAAGCACGGCGCGGAAATGGCCTTTACCTATCAGGGCGATGCGTTCGGAAAGCGCGTGAAGCCTCTGGCCGAGAGCCTCGGCGCGAGCTTTCTGATTGATTGCGATGTTTCTAAAGAAGAAGACCTCGACAAAGTTTTTGCGCAAATAAAAAAGCAATGGGGCGGTCTCGACTTTGTGATCCACGCCATCGCGTTTTCGGACAAGGAAGAATTGAAAGGTCGTTACGTTGATACGAGCCTCAACAACTTCCTGACCTCCATGCACATATCTTGCTATTCGTTTACCTCTGTAATGCGCCGCGCGGCGCCGCTCATGAGCAAGGGCGGAAGCGCGATTACGCTTTCATACTACGGTGCGGAGAAAGCCATGCCGAACTACAATGTTATGGGCGTTGCCAAAGCGGCGCTGGAGGCATCGGTTCGCTATCTAGCGGCAGACCTTGGTCCCGATGGCGTGCGCGTCAATGCCATCTCCGCAGGCCCAATGCGTACGCTGGCAGGGGCCGTCATAGGTTCCGCCCGCACGACATTCAAGTACAACGTGATGACGGCGCCGCTTCGCCGCTCCGTCGAACTGGAAGAACTTGGCGGCACGGCGCTGTACCTGCTGTCCGATCTGTCGGGCGCGGTAACGGGCGAAATTCACTATGTCGATTGCGGTTTCAACGCCGTCGGCATGCCGATGCCTGACCAAGTTGCAGGGCTTTTTAAAAACGGGGATTAACCGGAGGCGCGGCGATCACTTTGAATCGTGACGCTTCACCGGCGGATATTTCGCCGCGGAAATTTTCGATCCCCAGCATCCGGACGATTTTGCCATTTTCCGTGAGTTTGAGATCCATCGTGACGGTAAAATCGTCATCGATGTAAAAATGCTCTGATCCTTTGGTCAGTTTGTCAAACCATTCAATCTGCA
>QFQB01000169.1 GCA_003241475.1 Micavibrio aeruginosavorus | reverse complement strand
ATAATTGGGAATATTGCACCCATACCTGTAAAAGGAAAAGTCGCTATGATCAACGAGCCGACGCTCTTCCCGCCTTCCGAAGATCTAAAGAAATCCGCGCATATTACGCCGGAAAAATACGCGAGCATGTATGCGGAATCCGTGAACGATCCGGATAAATTCTGGGCGAAGATTGCCGAACGTCTGGACTGGTTTCAAAAACCGGCCAAGATCAAAAACACCACATTTCACTCCCCGGTTTCCATCAAATGGTATGAAGACGGCATGTTGAATGCCTCCTATAACTGCATTGACCGCCACCTGCCCGCAAAAGCCAACGATGTCGCACTGATCTGGGAAAGCGACGATCCGAATATTGACAAGAAAATCACGTATCAGCAGTTAAAAGACGAAGTCTGCAAACTTGCCAACGCGCTCAAAGAACGCGGCGTGAAAAAGGGCGACCGCGTCACCATTTATATGCCGATGATCGCCGAAGCCGTTTACGCCATGCTGGCCTGCGCCCGTATTGGCGCCGTTCACTCGGTCGTGTTCGGCGGCTTTTCTCCGACATCCCTGATTGACCGGATACAAGACTGCAAATCCGATGTTATCATCACGGCGGATGAGGGTCTGCGCGGTGGTAAAAAAGTACCGCTCAAAGCCAATACGGACGAAGCCCTGAAGTCCTGCCCGAATGTGCACACGGTGCTCGTCTACAAACGCACAGGCGGCAAGGTGGATTGGAGCGAAGGCCGAGATATCTGGTGGGACGATCTGGTCGCAAAGCAAAGCGCAGATTGCGCGCCAGAAAAAATGAATGCGGAAGATCCGCTCTTCATTCTTTATACTTCCGGCTCTACCGGAAAGCCCAAAGGCGTTCTGCATACGACAGGCGGCTATCTGGTCTTCGCCGCCTTCACGCATGAATGCGCCTTTGATTATAAACTGGGCGAAGTTTACTGGTGCACCGCCGATGTCGGCTGGGTGACGGGACATTCCTACATCGTCTACGGGCCGCTTGCCAACGGCGCAACGTCTCTGGTTTTCGAAGGCGTTCCCAACTATCCGGATTATTCGCGCTTCTGGAATGTGGTGGACAAGCACAAGGTCAATTCCTTCTACACAGCGCCGACAGCCATTCGCGCATTAATCAAAGAAGGCGATGATTTCGTTGCGAAAACATCGCGCAAATCCTTGCGCATTCTGGGAACGGTGGGCGAACCGATCAATTCCGAAGCATGGTATTGGTACTACAATGTCGTGGGCGAAAAACGCTGCCCTATCGTCGATACATGGTGGCAGACAGAAACCGGCGGGCATTTGATATTGCCAATGCCCGGCGCCACCACCGCAAAACCCGGCTCGGCCACGCTTCCCTTCTTTGGCGTCAAACCCGAAATCGTCGATACGAACGGCAACCTGCTCGAAGGCGCCACCGAAGGTGCACTCTGCATCGCCGATAGCTGGCCGGGGCAAATGCGCACCGTGTTCGGCGATCATGAACGCTTTGAACAAACCTACTTCTCCACCTTCAAGGGAAAATATTTTACGGGCGACGGCGCGCGCCGCGACGAAGACGGATACTACTGGATCACGGGCCGAATGGACGATGTGATCAACGTCTCCGGCCACCGCCTTGGCACCGCCGAAATAGAAAGCGCGATCAATGAAGATCTGGCCGTTGTGGAATCAGCCGTCGTAGGCTTTCCGCACGACATCAAAGGTCAGGGTATCTACGCCTACGTTACACTTATGGAAGGCATGGAACCGACCGAAGAAATCCGCAAAAGCATCGTTTCCACAGTCCGCAAGATCATCGGCCCGATTGCCACGCCGGATGTTATTCAATGGGCGCCGGGGTTGCCCAAAACACGCTCGGGAAAAATCATGCGACGCATCTTGCGCAAAATAGCCGCAGAAGAATTCGACACATTGGGCGATACCAGCACACTGGCCGATCCTGCCGTTGTCGATACCTTGATCAAAGACCGCAAAGCCGGATAGGCGTCACGCCGCCATGTGATTGAAATTATGCGTGGCGTGATAGGGGCGGTACGTCATCTCGCGCATGTTCGCCATCAGATAGAAAAAAACCAATGCATCATCCGCATCCGCCTTGGTCTTTTTTTGCAGGCTTTGATAAAATTGCAAATTCGCCCATGCCTGCAGCGCATCCTGTTCTTTTTGGTTGCGGACGGATTCTTTTTCTTCTTGAATACTTTCGGCCATCATGGACTGGGCTTGCGCCATCATCGCACGGTCGGCGCGCACTTCCATGTAGCGCGTCTGCATCGCGCACCACGCGGAATCTTCCATCTGGGCGGCTATCTCGGTCATGCCGTCATGCTTGCCGAATTCTTTGAGCGCGGATTGATAGTTTGCTTTTGCATCCAGATATTGCTTGTGGAGGTCTGCCAGCAACGGGTCGAGCATCACAAATGCCTGCATCTCGTCCAACGCGCCTTTGATGGGCTCAGGGGCAAGCGGGGTTTGCGCAAGCTGTTGCGAAACCTCGTTCATGATGTTTAATAAATAGCCGTACCCCATAGAAAAACCCCGAAACACTTGATTTCGGGGTCATGATATAGAAAAAGAATTACGGCTTCGTTAAGGCCATATTATCCTTTTATTCCAATCCGATAGCAGACTTATAAAGCTCGATCAGTTGCTCTTCTTCTTGGCGTTTTTCCTTCTCCAT
>QFQB01000168.1 GCA_003241475.1 Micavibrio aeruginosavorus | reverse complement strand
GTACAAGATGACCAAGGGAAAATTCTTGCCGCCCTAGGATTTCGAAACGCCGCGCATGATCCTTTGTTTCTAGAACAGTATCTAAGCCATTCGATAGATGAAATTCTTGATGCGCCACGATCCTCTATCACGGAAATCGGAAACCTCGCCTCCGCTGGTGGGGGCGCTTCACTTTTTTTGTTTGCCGCTTTATCCGCTTATTTGCATGACAAACGACAGAGGCACGCCGTTGTAACAGGCACGAAGTATATTGAGAACAGGCTACGTGCATTGGGCTTACGACCTACGAGGCTAGCAAAATCCGATCCATCTCTTCTTTTAAAGAATGGTGAAGACTGGGGCAGTTATTACAACACAGATCCGTATGTCATGGCGGGACAGATTGCACGAGGGTATGAACGCCTACAAACAGCACTAGGCGCGATTTATACCCCAAACCTTCTGTGCCGCTTACACTACAAGGATTTATCATGAACACACTGTTTGACCTCATAAAAGAACATGAGCCAAGCAAAATCGCCTTGGCAGAAGAAGGTTACCGTGTTTACTACGGTGATTTACCAGGTTTGGTCCAGAGCCGTGTGGAGCGCGTCAAACAATATCGTTGCGTTGCCTTGGCTATGAACAATGAAATCGAATGGGTCCTATGGGATCTAGCTACGCTTGTGGCCAATGTGACGCTTGTCCCATTACCTCCGTTTTTTACCAAAGAACAAAGGGATCATGTCCTAAAATCATCTGGTTGCGATGGAATTATAACTTCAGATGGGCTTATCCCGCTTCCGAATTTGCCTGTTTCCTTGCCCGAAGGCACAGTCAAGGTTACCTATACGTCCGGAACGACTGGAACACCCAAAGGCGTATGCCTATCTGCGCAGGCTATTAAAGCCGTTGCACAGAGCATCGTGAGCGTTCTTGGTAAAGATATGGCTGGGCTTCATGCCTGTGTTCTACCTCTTGGTGTTCTGCTTGAAAATGTTGCTGGTGTTTATACCACGTTGATTGCCGGCGGGACCGTCATATTCAATCGTCTGGAAACTTTTGGAAAAAATTACGAAAATCTTCATGAGATCATTAAAATAGCGGGTGCCACATCTGTTATTCTTGTTCCTGAAATATTGAGAATATTAATGTCACAAGTGATTGAGAAAGGGCCCCTGCCTTCTCTTGCCTATGTGGCCGTTGGCGGATCAAAAGTATCCTCATCTTTGCTCAATCAAGCTCGCGCACTGAGCCTCCCCGTTTATGAAGGATACGGTCTATCGGAATGCGCTTCTGTTGTTTCCCTGAATACACCTGAACATAACAAGATCGATACCGTCGGAAGGCTATTACCACATATACAAGCAACTATCGAAAATGGCGAGATCATCATCAAGAATACGGGATTTTTAGGCTATGTCGGCGAGTTAGCCCCGGATCATATTTATACAGGCGATCTAGGCGTTGTCGATTCGGAAGGATTTCTAAGCATCACCGGGCGTAAAAAAAATATTCTCATCACATCCTATGGCCGCAATATTGCACCAGAATGGGTAGAATCCGAATTACTATCCCAACCGGAAATCGCGCAGGCTGTTGTGTTTGGCGATGGTGAAAGCTCTTTGAGCGCTTTTATCGTTCCGTCGTCCAAGAAGGCCAGCACTTCCGATGGGGTAGCCCGTGCCAACAGCCGACTTCCTGAATATGCGCAGGTCAAAAATTTTACTTTAGTTCCACCGTTTTCCCCGAACGATGGAACACTTACCGGGACCGGACGTCCCCGCCGGTCCCGGATTTTTCAACTCTATAAAAAGGATAAGACCGATGTCGTTCTATGATAGATTAAACAAAGAAACTGAATCCGCGCGTAAAGAACTATATTCTGTTCCGCAACTGGTAGATGCACTTGGCGGTAATATTAGCCGCGAAACTTATATTGCCTATTTAACGCAAGCCTACCACCATGTGCGTCATACTGTGCGTTTTATGATGGCAATGGGGGTCAATCTTCCCGAGAACAAAAAATGGCTCCACGATGCCATTTCAGAATACATTGAAGAAGAAAAGGGACATGAGGAATGGATCCTCAATGACATTGCCGCGGCTGGAGGTGATAAGGAAGCGGCACGTTCAGCAATACCAAATCTCGAGACGCAGGTTCTAGTTGCATATAACTACGACTACATTGCACGCAAAAACCCGATTGGTTTTCTTGGTATGGTTTTTATGTTGGAAAGCACATCTATCCAGATTGCAAATAATGGGGCAGATGCCGTAAAGGCAAAGCTTTCCTTACCACAAACGGCCTTTACCTACCTCTATTCACACGGTGCTCTGGATATAGAGCACTTAAAGTTCTACGAAAATCTGGTTAACAAAATAACCGATCCAGCGGACCAAGCAGCAATCATTGAAGTTGCACAGAATACATTTAGGCTTTTCGCAAGAGTTCTTGGATCAATTCCTCATTCAATGGCTTTACAACATGCAGCTTAATGGAAAAACCGTTTACATTACAGGCGGCACGGGAGGTATTGGCGCACCTCTTGTGGACATATTACGCCATGCAGGCGCTATCGTAACTCTCTACGATAAAAAGCGAGATGGTGATTTGGTGCAAGGAGTAGACCGCGCCTGCCAGTATCTTCGTGATTATACGCCGGATGTTCTGATCAATATGGCCGGATACAATGCTTTTGATTATTGCGAAAAACAGAATCTTCCTGCAATT
>QFQB01000167.1 GCA_003241475.1 Micavibrio aeruginosavorus | reverse complement strand
CCGGACGCAGGCTGCGCTTCTGGCAAAGGAAAACGGCTGGGCATGAAACGTCTACACCAAACGTTGAAAGAAAATCTTGCCCTTTATGGGGTAACGTTTGCCTATATTTTATGCATCGTATCGGTCGTTTATGGGGTCTGCAAGCTTGGAGCCCCGTCGTCATGGCCTTTGATGAATACAAGTTCTCAAGAAGAAGATTACTCTCTTTTTTTTAGCGTGGCTGTAGCCATGAGTGCTCTCGGATTTTTACTCATTGTTCTGACCTACGGAAACATTCTCAATTTAAAGCGGCTACACAAGCATACGCAAGGCCTTTATACGGATATGCAACAAAAGATGCTTGCCATAGAAGCTTCGAGCGACGGAATCGCCATTCTTGATGCGCAGGGGCAGTACACCTATATGAACAAAGCGCACGCCTATTTGTATGGTTTTGGCGACGCCGGTGAATTGCTGGGAAAAAAGTGGAGCCATTTATACACGCAAAAACGTATCACCTTTTTCATGGGAGAGGTTTTTCCTTCCCTTGAAAAAAACGGACGATGGAGTGGGTTAAGTTTTGGCCGCAAAAAGGATGGTGGCGAGTTTCCCCAGGAAGTAAGTTTAACCAGGCTGGACAGCGGTGGGTTGATTTGTATCGTCCGTGACGTCAGTGAAAAGGCGCAAAAAGACAAGATTATGCGCATGATAAAGTTGGCGGTGGAAGCGGCTGAGGATGGAATCGCCATAACAGATGCAGAAAACAGAGTGTTGTTCATGAACCGCAGTTTTTTAAAAATTCACGGTCTTGATCCGTATGAACGGGAAAAGTACATCTATACGGATTGGCGCGATTTATACAACGACAAGGGAAAAGAACACATCAATTCCCATGTCCTCCCAACAACCATTTTGAAAGGAATTTGGAACGGAACAATTTTGGTCGGTCGCAAAGACGGTTCGGTTTTTCATGCCGACGCATCTTTGACGCGGTTGCAAGATGGGGTGACAATCGGTGTAATACGTGATGTCAGCGCACGGATCGATGCGGAAAAAGAGCGCGCGGATTTAAAAGAAAAACTGTTCTATTCGCAAAAGACAGAGGCTATCGGGCGGATTACCAATGGAATGGTGAAGGATTTCGGTGAAATTACATCCAAAATAGATTCTATTCTAGAAGAAACAATAAAAACAATGAATGTTTCGCCGGAATTGCTAACGGCGCTTGTGCAAATCGAAACTGAAACATCGAAGGCTACGGATATCGTCGATCAGCTGTTGGCGTTTTCATCCAATAAAGAGGCTAAGGATGGCTCGATCAATCTGTCCAAGGTTATTTCCAACATGCAGAATAACTTTTCCCAGTTTTTGCCGGACAACATAAGCATGGTCGCCGACGTCAAGATCTCTCCGGCGTTGGCGGCTGTGAACGAGGACCAGTTGAATACCATTCTTGAAAGTCTTATACGCAATGCGGTTGAGGCAATGGGGGATAGCATGGGAAAAATTGCGGTGACATTGCGCGATTGGGATCGCAGTTTGTGCGGCTTGCGGCGAAAAATCATCATTGATGATAATGGTGAGCGTGTTCCTGAATCCGCAACGCGGTATGTCAAGCCCAAGGGCGGTCAGCCCCATATGGTCTATGCGGGCAATTTGCAGTGCGAGCATGGATATATTCAGTTATCGCTCCAAGACACCGGCCCCGGAATTATGCCAGAAATATTAAGCAATGTTTTCGACCCCTTTTTTACAACCAAAGTGGGGCGGGGGCGTGCGGGCCTTGGCCTGTCTACGGTTCACGGAATCATGATGGCGGTCTCCGGCGCGGTGATCATCGAAACAGTTCCTGGTGAAGGGGCCGGTATCCACCTGTTTTTTCCACGGTGGAAAAGATAGGGATCTGCCTATGATTGCAGAACAATCTTAGGCGATTGGCTTTTTCGGATTTTTGGGTATTGTACTATCCATGCTACCTTTAAAACACATAGATCCCGCCGATTGGATGACTGATCACAGAAGTGTCAAGATTATGCGCGTTCTGGGTGGTTACGCAGATGAGCCTGAAGCACTGTTTGTCGGCGGATGTGTTCGCAATCTTCTTTTGGGGCTTCCTGTCAGCGATCTGGATATCGCAACCATCCACCCGCCGCTTCAAGTAATCGAAAAACTTAAAAACGATGGAATTCGATTTATCCCTACGGGACTGGAGCATGGAACTGTAACGGCTTTTATCGATGACGCGAAGTTCGAGATTACGACGTTGCGCAAAGATATAGAGACCGATGGCCGTCACGCAGTCATAGCCTTCACCGACAAGTGGGAAGAAGACGCAAAGCGCCGCGACTTTACGATCAATACCCTGCTGGCGTCCCCGCAAGGAATGGTTTTCGATCCGCTGGAGCGCGGAATCGATGATCTGGAGATGCGGCTGGTGAAATTCGTCGGCAACCCACAAGAGCGCATCGCTGAAGACTACTTGCGTATCCTGCGCTTCTTTCGTTTTTATGCCCAGTATGGATCGGGCGCGCCAGACAAGGAAGCATTGGGGGCCTGCGCCGACAATGCCGCGAAGATATCCCTATTGTCCAAAGAGCGCGTGACGCAAGAGATTTTGAAGATTGTTTCAGTCGCCAATTGCTGTTTGCTTATCGCCTGTCATCTTCGATGTTCTCGTCGTCGTCATCGTTGTCTTCGTCGTCGTCGTTAAAACTTCCTGAAGCTGCGTAGAATCTCCTCAACCACCGACGCCTGCCATAAGGCCTGGAAGAAGAAGAA
>QFQB01000050.1 GCA_003241475.1 Micavibrio aeruginosavorus | reverse complement strand
CGCGCGGAAAAAGACCCGCTGTACCGCCGCTCTTCCGGATCGGTGGACTTCCCTTAAGAGATTTAAAAAAGAACCCGCCATTCCGGCGGGTTTCTTATTCAAGAGAATTTATTGCTCTTGGGAAAGCCGTTGGGCGGAAGTTTTCCAGCATCCGCGCGGTTGCCGACCCATTCCTTGATGTTGCCCACGGTCGTTTCGCCCGTGCCGTACTTGAACGAAAGCCCCTTCTTCAGATTGAAAGTCTTCAGATCGGCCAAACCGCCGTCTTTATATTTCTGAAGCGCAACGCCTTTGCCGCGCGACATTTCCGGTAGCTGATCGAGCTTGAACACCAGCATCTTACGGTTCCGTCCGATCACAGCGACATGATCGTCGCCTTCTTCTACGAAGCGGAACAATTTCGCCTCATCCTTGCCGTCAACGTTCAAAACCTGCTTGCCCTTTTTCGTCTGCGCAAGAACATCGGCCATCTTCACGACAAAACCTTTGCCGGCATCGGAGGCCACAATCATTTTCGCATCGGCATGGTAGATCGCCATATCGACGATATCGGCATCATTGGGCAAATCGACGATCAAACGCACCGGTTCGCCGAACCCGCGGCCCGGCGGAAGCTTGTCGCCGCCGATCGTATAGAACACGCCGTTGGTGCCGAACAGGACGATCTTGTCGTTCGTCATAGCCTCGAACACGAAGCCTTCCTTGTCGCCGTCTTTGTATTTCAAATCCTTGCGCTCGACGCCATGGCCCTTCATCGCGCGAATCCAGCCCTTGGAAGAGCAGATCACCGTGATTGGTTCTTTTTCGACCATCATCTCTTCAAGATTTTCGATGGCGACGGGCGCCATGGCCTTGCCGACCAGCGTGCGGCGCTTGCCGATCTTGGTTGTCTTGCCGAACATCGTTTGCAGGTTGGCGATTTGCTTCTTGATCGCCGTCCACTGACGCGCTTCTGATTTGATAAGCTTTTCCAGTTCGTCGCGCTCCTTGGAAAGCTTGTCGTGCTCTTTTTTAATCTCGATCTCTTCGAGTTTCGCCAAAGAACGCAGACGGATATTGAGAACGGCTTCGGCCTGCACTTCAGTCAGTCCAAATTTTTTCATCAAGGCTGGTTTCGGCTCGTCGGAATTGCGGATGATCTTGATGACTTCATCAATATTCAAATAGACGATCAAATAACCTTCGAGGACTTCGAGGCGGTGCAGAACTTTTTCAAGGCGGTGCTGCGATCTGCGGACCAGAACGACCTGCTGATGGTTCAGCCAGCTTTGCAAAACTTCGCGAAGCGGCATCACGCGCGGCACAAGGCCGTTGTCCAGCACGTTCATGTTCAAGGAAAATTTCGTTTCCAGATCCGAATTGCGGAACAGAATTTCCATCAGCAACTCAGGCTCGATATTGCGCGATTTCGGCACCAGAACGACGCGCACGTCTTCGGTGGATTCGTCGCGCACATCGTCAAGTTGCTGAACCTTCTTGTTGGTAATCAACTCGGCCAAACGCTCGATCAATTTCGATTTTTGAACCTGATACGGAATTTCCGTGACGACGATCTGGTATGATCCGCCCTTCAACTCTTCTTTTTCCCATCGCGCGCGCAGGCGGAACGATCCTTTACCCGTACGATAGGACTCCATAATGCTGTCTTTGGATTCCACCAAAATGCCGCCTGTCGGGAAATCCGGCCCCGGAATATAGCGGACCAGTTCCTTGTCGGAGACTTCGCCTTCGAGCATCGCCAGCATCGCTTCACACATCTCGGCGACGTTGAACGGCGGAATATTGGTCGCCATACCAACGGCAATGCCGCTCGATCCATTGGCGAGCAAATTCGGGAACCCGCCGGGCATAACGATCGGCTCTTCTTCCGATCCGTCATAGGTCGGGCGGAAATCGACCGCATTTTCTTCGATACCTTCGAGCAAAAGCTTGGCCACATCGGTCATCCGCGCTTCGGTGTAGCGCATCGCGGCGGCGCCGTCGCCGTCGATGTTGCCGAAGTTGCCCTGACCATCGACCAGCGGATAGCGAACCGAGAAATCCTGCGCCAGACGAACCAGCGCATCATAAACGGAAGAATCGCCGTGCGGGTGGTATTTACCGATGACGTCGCCGACAACCCTTGCCGATTTTTTCGGCGGCGTGGTCGGGTTCAATTGCAGCTGCTGCATCGCGTACAAAAGTCTGCGGTGAACCGGCTTCAAGCCGTCGCGCACATCCGGTAGCGAGCGGGACATAATGGTAGAGAGGGCGTAAGAGAGGTAGCGCTCGGACAGGATCTTGCTGATCCCTTCGTCAACGATCTTAGATTCTACGCTTTTCGTGGTCGTCTTTTTGGCCATAAGAGTCCTTTAAATCCGCCACATATTTGGCATAGCGGCTCTCGAAACGCAAGCGCGGATCGGGCACGCCCTTCGTATGATGGGCAAAAACCCACTGATCGAGAAAATGCCCTGTCATCTTGATTCCCTTATATATTTCCTCTTCATCCAGCGGTCCGCCGTTAGGTTTGAGGAAATTGGGAAGCTCCAATAATTTGTCTTTATAAGGTTCGGCGGCGGCATAACTGACCGCCCTGCCCGTGCGCGGCGACATATACGCCAGCGTTTTGGAATCGCCGCCGCCCGCGCATTTGGAAAAATCCAGCCCGTAGCCAAGCTCCTTGAGCAGCGCAATTTCCCAGTAAATATAGGCCGCGCCCCAGATATCCTGATCCATCATATTCATCATGGTCTCGAACCCGTGAAACAATCCCGGATGGCCTTCGCGCTCGGGCAAGGCTGTATCGCACAAGGCGCAAGCCGCCAGCAACGCGGAGAGTTTGAGCGCATCGTCGAGGATTCCATGCGGCAAACCGCGCTCTTGCTCCAAAGTCATGCTCCCAAGCTGGTCCGCAACGCGCGATCGCCAGTCGATGGAAAGCAATGTTCCGGGCTGGAGCAAACCGCGCTTGGAACTGCTTTGCGCTCCGTGCACATATCCCGCATGCCGTCCGTGATTTTCCGTGAGAACGGCGACAATCGCCCCGCCCTCGCCATGCGGCCGGACGGAGAGGACAAACCCTTGATCGCGCCATTGTTCCATGGAATATGTGTAGCCCATGAACGAGAAAGTTGGAATAGCAGGTGTGGGAGCTTTAGGCTCCATTGTGGCGAAAGCCTTCCCGATGGATGGCTATGTGCTCCACGCCGTCAGCGATAAGAACCACGTTATGGACGGAGTTATCCCCAATGTCGATTTTGCGGTTCTGGCCCGCGAATGCGACGTTATTGTGGAATGCCTTCCCGCCGCCGCCGCGAAAGATCTGGCGGAAATTGTACTATCGGAAGGAAAAACCCTGATCCTCATCAGCGCCTGCGCCTTGGTTCTTTATCCAGAGTTATCCACATCTGTGGAAAAATCATCGGGAGGCATTATCGTGCCAAGCGGCGCACTCTCCGGCCTTGATGCCGTTCTGGGGATGAAAGAACAATCCATCAAGGAATCCAAAATTATTTCCAGCAAACCGCCCGCCGGCTTTAAAAACGCGCCTTATATTTTGGAAAAAAACATCAACCTCGATGACATCAAAACGCGTGTCATGATCTTCTCCGGAAACGTGTTCGAAGCCGCAAAAGCCTTTCCCGCCAACGTGAATGTGGCGGCCAGCCTTGCGCTCGCCGGTATCGGCCCGGAAAAAACGCAAGTGGAAGTCTGGGCCGATCCTGACGCAAAAAGCAATTCACATGAAATTATCGTAACCGGCGCCGGAAGCATCGTCCGCTCCAAAATCGAAAACGTGCCCGACCCCGCCAATCCGAAAAGCAGCCAGCAGGCCGCCTATAGCATCATCGCCGCGCTCAAAAAACGCAAAAGCAATCTGACCATCTACTAGGAGTTTCCATGCTGCCCGCCATCCCGTTTTATATCATCCGCCACGGCGAAAGCACGGCCAACCTCGGCGAATTTGCTTCGGGCCACATTGATGTTCCGTTGACGGACAAAGGCATCGAGCAGGCCCGCGCGGCGCAGAAAATTGTGGAAGCGCTGGAACAAAAACCATCCGTCATCATTCACAGCCATTTACAGCGCGCCCGCAATACCGCGCGCATCCTGAATGAGAATCTGAACCTGCCGATGCTCGAAGATCCGATGATCGCAGAGCAAATGTACGGCGATTGGGAAGGTCAGCCATGGTCCATCACCCGCCAATCCACGCGCGACGGCATCGATCCGCCCAACGGCGAGCCGCACGCCGTTTTCTATGAACGGGTCAAAGGCGCCATTACGAAATTTGTAAACGCCCATCCCGGCCCGGTTATGATTGTCTGCCATGGCGGCGTGTTCCGCGCCATCGGCGGTTTGTATCAAAAGCCGATCTTCGGCATCAGCAATTGCTCGTTGCATTATTTTGAACCGCTGGCGAACGATGACACGTTCCCATGGGCGATAAAGACGTTCTAGGGTTTGGCCAGAACAACAGCGGACGATGCACCGGCCGGAATGGCCGCATCGTATTTTTTGAAAAAGTAAGAATCATTCGATGTTCCGTCAAACGCGCGCGTCGATTGTGCAGGACTATTCAGCGCGGCATTCAGCGATCCGGCGTTGTTCAGACGCGGCAGAACCGCCGTTGTGACCCCATTCGAAGAACGATCAAATTCGGTGCAAACGCTCAAACCTGTTTTGCCGCTCAATGGAACCGCGGAACAAATGGCAACCGCGCCGTGATCCCGGCTCACGCGGCCCACATTGTTCTGAACGATGCTACGGCTTTTATTATCGGCGACAAAAGCCGCAGGAGAAGACGCGCTCCATTCGATCTTTTGCGCACGGTCCTTGGCATTATGGTAGGCCCTGTCCGTCGCGGCATTCCATCCGCCCGCATTTAAAAGGCGGGACTGCGCTACGATCTTTCCCTGATCGTCGCGCGCATAAGACAGACGCACGCTTTGGGCAGTCAGCGTGTTCAAAGACAAAACATCCAGCTTGCACTGGACGCTGTTGTCTTTTTCGGTGCGGCAAACCAGATTGAAGGATGTTTTCGTCGCCGTATTGTGAAAATAGCGCGTATTTCCATCGGTCGGCAGAGAAAGCTGTGCGGCGACGCTTGGTCCGTTGGATTTGGATGGCGGCACAGCGGCTTGCGCGGGCGACCCAAAAAGGATCGCCGCCGCCCCGCCGCCAAGAACGGCAACCGTTTCTTCCAGCCCGTTTTTTACATCGCCCCAAATAAACATGGAGGGAATTATAGACAAATATTATAATTATGTCAATATATTATCGATTTACGGCACGCCAAACCGCCAGCGCTTGCGCCGTCTCCGCCACGTCATGGACTCGGAATATCCGCACCCCCCGCTCATAGCCCGCCAGAACCGCCGCCAAAGACCCTGCTAGCCGTTGATCCGGCCCATAACCACCGCAAAGCGCCCCGATGAACCGTTTGCGCGACGCTCCCAGCAAGACAGGTGCTTGCAACGAACCAAATTCTCCCAACCGATTCAAAAGGCTCAGATTATGTTCTAAAGCTTTCCCGAAACCGATACCCGGGTCGATGATGATCCGGTTCATCTTGATGCCGGCGGACAGACACGCTTCGATCCGCCCCTTCAGGTAATCGCGCACTTCCGAAAACACATCATCATACATAGGATCATCCTGCATGGTTTTCGGATCGCCCTTCATATGCATGAGGCAAACATAAGCACCGCTTTGCGCAACGACAGCCATAGCATTCTTGTCATGGGTCAAGGCGCTCACGTCGTTGATCAGGCCGGCACCAGCCTCAACCACTGCCTTCATCACAACGGCATTGCGCGTATCAACCGAAATCATGGCGCCGCAATCCTTCAGTCCTAGAACCACAGGAACAACGCGGCGCAATTCTTCCTCGACATTCACTTCTTCCGATCCGGGCCTCGTCGACTCCCCGCCGATGTCGAGGATGTGCGCCCCCTCTTCGACCAATCTCTTTCCATGCGCAACAGCCTTAGCAGGATCGAGATATTCCCCGCCATCGGAAAAGCTGTCGGGCGTGACATTAACGATGCCCATCAGCAAAGGATCATCGCCGCTCAAAAAAAGGTCAGCCATCCCAGCCATTCTCCATAGGTTCGGCTTTTTGATCGTCAGGCAAAAGCGCCACCAATTGCTCCAGCGTCTTCCCGCTTTGCGGGTGCACCCAATCATCCAGCAAATCGCACATCGGCATCAAGACGAAAGCCCGATCGCCCATGCGAGGATGCGGCACGATCAATGTCTCCGCCTCGCGAATGACTTTCTCATGATAAACGATTAAATCCAGATCCAGCAGACGCGGCGCATTGCGCACGGTGCGCACGGTGCGCACGCGGCCGAAATCTTCTTCTATGGCCAGAAGCGTATTCAGCAAAGCCATCGGTTCAAGATCCGTTTCCACCATCGCCACCGCGTTGTGGAACCACGGCTGCGTCTCGTCGAACGGCACAGGCGCGGTTTTCCAGATGCGGGAAATTTGCACCGGCCATACGCCGCGCTCCGCCATGGCCTTCAAGGCGGCATACAGCGTCTGGGCCGGCGTTCCAAAACGGCTTGGCAAATTCGCCCCAAGGGCAACTAGGATCATAGTCGTGTCACTTTCCGGTTCACGCAAAACAAAAGAGCCTGAAAAACTTCAGGCTCTTTATAAAAGGTCTTGCCGGGAAACGCCAGTACGGCAAATTACCAGGTGCGGACGTCGCCGGAATCCATGTGAACGAAATCGCTCTTGGGGTAATAGCCAACGCCGCCCGCCTTGAGCGAGACCGCCAGAGAGCGGATCTGTTTGGTATTATAGCCCGGCAAACGCAGATCAATAGCCTGCCCTGTCATGTGCAAAGAATTTTTCGCAACGCCTTCGGAATGGGAACGCAGGCTCGCGTTCGTCTTCGGGCAACGGTATCCCGACAGAACCTCATACGGTTCCGCCTGCTGCGTCAGCTGATGCACGGAATAAATGATATCCATCACGCGCGGATCGATCGGGAACAGCTGGTTCGAGCGAAAATCGCGCAAAACAATGTTGATGCGATCGAACGCATCGGGAAGATATTTGTCGCCGACGCGGTACACGCCGGAGAATGTTTCGCCGGTGTGCGTGTTGCGGAATGCGATCTTGCGCGCGCCTGAAAATTGATCGCCGCGGGAAAAGATAGCGGCCGAAGCGGGCTTTGCAAGAGATGTCAGTGTGAGCGAGCCTAGTGCGAGTGCACCAAATCCTAAAAATTTACGACGGCTCTCAGAGGAGGCAGGAGTGCCTGTGGTCTGGGAAGTCATGGAACCTCTTTAGTGGTTGGTGAAAGCGATCTGCCTTCGAAAGATTTGCTTTGTAGCAGGTTGAAGTGATGTGTCAAATCTGAAATTCGACTTGACCATTATACAACAAAGCAAAACCCGCCGCAACGCTTTCAAACGCAACGAAAAATCATATTTTTTCCGGTTGCTGTGGAAGATGCACCGCACCCGCTTTTTTCAATATTTCCGCAAGGTTGGCGTCCTGCCCGTACACATCGCGGCCGTAAACGAGTCGCCCGTCGGAATCGAGCCAAACCGTCTGATAGGTTATAAACACAGGGATCGGCGTCTCGGTCGGGACATCGCGCATGCGCCCCGAGTCGATCATCTTGCTCATCTTGTCCCAACTCCATCCTTCGTTTTCCGACAAGATGAAATCGGCAAGCTTTTCCGGTTGCGACACGCGGATGCACCCGGAACTCAAAGCGCGCTCGCCCTGCTCGAACATTTCGCGGTGGTTGGTATCATGCAAGTATATGTTGTACGGATTTTCCATGATGACCCGCACCTTGCCGAGCGGGTTGTCATCACCCGGACTCTGGATCATCTTGACATTGGCCAGCCCTTTGGATGTCACGGTCGCCCAATCCACTTTGGTGGGATCGACTTCCTTGCCTTGATATGTGATGCGGATGCCGCGCTTGACGAGAGCCTCGGGGTCCTGCTGAAGCATGGGCAGGAAATCCTTGTTCTTGATGGTCGGCGGCACCGTCCAGTTCGGGTTGAACCGCACACCGGTGATTTCGGTTTTGAAGCTGTAGGTCGGCCGTGCGGTCTTGCCGATGATGACCGGCATTTCCAGTTTGACCGATCCGCCCTCTACGGCCCACAGACTGGCGGACGGAATATTCACCAAAACATATTTGTCGGGACGCCCCATGCTGACCCAGCGCAGGCGCTCCATATTCACAAGGATCTGCCAGATTTTCGCCTCGCGCGTCATATTCAAAATCTCGAGCGTGCGCCCCCAGATCACGCCGTCCGTGTCCACGCCGTTCGCCTTCTGTAGTTTCATCACGGCCACGGCAAGCGGCTCGTCATAGACATGGGGCGCAGCCTCGTTGACAGGCAAACCGAGCCGGGCGCGGATCAACGGCGCCTGCGCCGAGGTCTTGCCAGGCCGAAGCGGCGCCTTCAACGAAACCGGCTGCGTATTTTCTTCCGCCGAAAGCGCTGTCAGGCGCACGAGTTCGGAGCGCAGGGATTGATAGAGGTTGTTGGAAGGCTCCAGCGCGCGCAACTTTGCAATCGGGTCCGCATTGTCGCTGACCAATGTCAGGATTGCGTTGGCGTCCAAAGGCTCGCGCCAGTATTTGATCTTGCGGTCGCCGCTTTCCCGAAGCCCGCGCATGCCGGTCAGATCGTTCACGTAGCGGATCGCGGCATCGGAGAGCACGATATCGAGCGTCAGGCGGTCTTCTCCCTTGGCGCTTGCCCGCAATTCCTTGATTTCGGAAAGCCTGTAGCGCTCGGGGTTCAGCCCGTGAGTCCATGAATCGTCCAGCAGGCGGATCATCGCATCGACCCGCGGCTGGAACGAGCCGGAGCCGCGCAACCAGACAGGCTTCCAGCCCCTTTGTTCGTAAAATTCCTTGAGAATGTCCGGCTTGAGATATTTTCCCGATCCCGGAAGCTCACCCGCCATCACCTGCGGTTGGGAAAACACAGGGGTCGCCAACAGGACGATGACGCCAAGCAACGCACCCAAAAGGGCTGTTTTACCGAAAATATCTCTGAACCTGCCCGACATGGCGCGCCTTGAACACAATGATTTGTCTGTCTACGATTCTACTCCAATTACGAAAGAAACGGGTGAAAAATCATTAGGTTCAAAATAGACGCACTTTCGATGCAAAAAGGCAGGAACAACGCCCCGCCCCTTTACCAACCATTTGATTTTTATTAAAGATCAACAAAAACGTGTTTTTCGCCTTTGCCGCCCGGATGCGTCGTTGCACCGGTTCTTGCCGGTCCGACCATTTGGGCGAATTTCCAGATCGCCCCTGCCCCATAGCGGTGCTCGCGGGGTTTCCAATTCTTTTTCCGCGCGGCCAGCTCATCGTCGCTCAATTGAACATCCAATGTTCCGGCATCTGCATCGATGCGGATGATATCGCCGTCCTTGAGCAAGCCGATCGGGCCGCCGGATGCCGCTTCGGGTCCGACATGGCCGATGCAAAATCCGCGCGTCCCGCCCGAAAAGCGGCCATCGGTAATCAGCGCAACCTTGCCGCCCATGCCCTGTCCATACAACGCACCGGTGGTGGACAGCATCTCGCGCATGCCTGGGCCGCCTTTGGGCCCCTCATAACGGATCACAAGGACATCGCCCTCTTTGTATTGCTTGGCCAGCACGGCCTCCAGACACTCTTGTTCGGAATCGAAACAGCGCGCGGGACCTTCGAATTGCAATTCTGTCATACCCGCGATCTTCACAATCGCCCCATCTGGTGCCAGATTGCCCTTCAAACCGACCACACCGCCTGTCGTCGAAATCGGTTGCTGGATGGACCGGATGACATCCTGATTTGGGGTCAATTCCGTGTCAGACAGGTTCTCAGCAATCGTTTTGCCCGTCACCGTCATGCAATCGCCGTGAAGATAGCCGCCCTTGAGCAACTCTTTAAGCACCACAGACACGCCGCCGACATCGAACATATCCTTGGCGACATATTTGCCGCCCGGCTTCATATCGGCAATGTAGGGCGTCTTGCGCATGATCTCGCACACATCGAACAGATCGAAATCGATCCCCGCCTCGTGCGCCATGGCCGGCAGGTGAAGCGCCGCATTGGTCGATCCGCCAGTCGCCGCCACCACCATCGCCGCATTTTCGAGGCTCTTTCGGGTCACAATATCGCGCGGGCGCAGATTGATTTTCAGCAATTCCATCACCGCTCTGCCCGACGCTGTTGCATATTCGTCTCGGGTCGTGTAAGGCGCAGGCGCCCCCGCAGACCCGGGTAGCGCAAGACCAATCGCCTCGCTTACGCAAGCCATGGTGTTGGCCGTAAACTGACCGCCGCACGCACCCGCCGACGGGCACGCGGCGCATTCCATTTCATGCAGATCCTTGTCCGAAAACTCGCCGCTGGCATGCTTGCCCACGCCTTCGAACACATCGATGATCGTGACGTCCTGCCCGCGGAATTTGCCAGGCAGGATCGAGCCGCCGTACATAAAGACCGACGGCACGTTAAGGCGGATCATCGCCATCATCATCCCCGGCAGGGATTTATCGCAGCCCGCGAGGCCCACCAGCGCGTCATAACAATGACCGCGCATGGTCAATTCCACCGTGTCCGCAATCGCCTCGCGCGACGGCAAGGACGATCTCATCCCCTCATGCCCCATAGCAATGCCGTCGGTAACAGTGATCGTTGTAAATTCGCGCGGGGAGCCGAAATTTTCGTTCACGCCCTTTTTGACGGACTGCGCCTGACGCGATAAGGCAATGTTGCATGGCGCAGCCTCGTTCCAGCAGGTCGCAACGCCCACGAGCGGCTGATGGATTTCCTCCTCCGTCATGCCCATCGCGTAGTAATAAGCGCGGTGCGGCGCGGATTTCGGCCCTTCAGTCACATAGCGGGACACCAAATTGGTTTTGTCCCACTTACCGTCTTTGAATGGAGATTTCTTCATCATAATCACACCGCTTTCTTTGCCAGATCTTCAATTGATTGTCCTTCGAGACGGTACACCGTCCACTCATCCATAGGCACTGCTTTCATGGATTTATAGAATTCTATAGATGGCTTGTTCCAATCAAGAACCCACCATTGAATCCGTCCGCAATTTTCAAGGAGAGCGCGTTTGGCCAGATGCGCAAAAAACCCCTTACCCAAACCACGACCGCGAAATTCCGGCCGTACATATAAATCTTCGAGATAGATGCCGGGCTTTCCCTGAAATGTTGAATAATTGTAAAAACAAAGAGCAAACCCCGCAGGCCGTCCCTCACATTCCGCAATCAAGGCAAAGGCTTTGGATGAAGCGCCAAACAATGTCGCACGAATATCTTGCTCGCTCGCCGAAACTTCATGCAAAAGTTTTTCATAGTCGGCCAATTCACGGATGAACGATAAGATGAGCGGCGCATCATCCTGAACTGCATCACGAATTTTATAAGAGTCGCTCATAAAAACCTTCATATTGGAATAAAGGTTTTAAGCGCAGAGCCGCGCTTTGACAAGGCAATCAGGGATTATTTATCCGCGAGGATTTCGTTCACTTTGGACCGGAATTCGAGCGCATTGGCGATAAATGGAACGATAATGCGTCTCTGACCCGTTCCTGTGATGATAACGCTGCCATAACCGAACACCTGCCCGATGGGCATCACGCCAAGCTCGATACTTTCCACCTGCGTGTAGCGTAGCTCCACCATGTCGGCGTAAAAAAAGCCGCCGCGCACGAGGACGCGTTTGTTGGTGGCCGCCAGAATGCGGTAATAACGGGTCAAATGCGCCAGCACCAGCATGATGCCGCCGACCAGCAAGAAGAAAAAGCCAAGCGAAGCGGCGACGAGGAACAAAAGAATGCCGAAAATCATGACGGCGACGGATTTCCAGTAAATCGCGCCATGGACGCGCCCCGTTATCAGTATCTTTTCATCTTCGGTCAGCGTGACGCCGGTCAGGTTTAAAATCTCTTCTTGCGTCGTTGCCGTGCTGACGAGTTTTTTCATGACCTTTAAACGCTCCTTGCCTTTTCGATGGCTTTGCGGAATCTGATGGGCTCTTCAATGGATGGTAGCACAACTTCGCCCACGCCCATACCTCGAACCATAACGCGGCCATAACCGAAAATCCTTCCCCAAACCCCCTGAAGAACATTGACGCCTTCGATCCGGTCGATGTTCATTTCGCCAACAAAACGCGCCACAAGGCCGCGCTTATAGATCAGGCGCTTGTTGGTGATGGCGATTTCTGTTGTCGATTTGATAATCATCATATGCGCGTAGCGAAGCATTCCCATCGCAAAGACAAGAAAAGCGATGATCTTGATCCCCGGATGAACCCCGCGAACCGTTTCAATCCAGTTGGCATCCGGCGGAATATCGAATTTGAAGAACCCCGGCAGATGCGGCTGCACCAAAATTGACCCAACGATAATGAAAACCGCGAGCAACACGCCGAAAATGATATTCATCACCGCGCCGAACGTATACATCCAGTGGAAATGCGCCACATGGACCAGTTCTTCGTCTTCGGTCAAAGACTGCCTGACATAATCCAGCGCCAAATCAACATCCCCTATGGATCAAAGTTGCCAAATTACTGGTCGCCGAGGGAAATACCCAGTCCCCGCGCCGTATGGACCAGCGTATCAGAGGGGTCGATGGCTTCATAGGCGGCGATACATTCCTCGATCGGATAATCCACCAGTTTGCGGTTCTGCCAGGCAACCATGCGGTCATATTTACCTTCGGCAATCAGATCGACGGCGCGAACACCGAACGCCGATGCCAGCAAACGATCATTATATGTAGGAGGCGCGCCGCGCTGAACATGGCCCAGAACCGTCACGCGGCTTTCAAAGCCCGTGGTCTCGGAGATTTTCGCGGCCAAAAAGTTGCCGATACCGCCATAGCGTTTTTCGCCGTTATGATAGGTAATCTCGAATTTCTCGCCACCCGGCGTTTTGACCGCTTCGGACACGATCACGAGCGCGAAGTTGCGCCCCGTTTCTTTTACACGGGCGATCTTTGCCGCAACATTCTCGATCGTGTATGGAATTTCGGGGATCAGGATAACATCCGCGCCGCCCGCGATGCCGGCGGAAAGCGCGATATGGCCGGCGTCGCGGCCCATCACTTCCAGAATCATCACGCGATCGTGACTCGCCGCCGTCGGCTGCAGACGGTCGAGCGCTTCGGTTGCGACAGAAACAGCCGTATCGAAGCCGACCGCGCGCTCGGTTTTGCCAAGGTCGTTGTCGATGGTTTTGGGAATGCCCACCATCTTGATGCCGCCTTGCTGGGCAAGCTTGCGCAAAATCGCAAAACTGCCGTCGCCGCCGATGCCGATCACGGCTTCGAGGCCCAGCTTGTGGAAGTTATCGACGATCTCGCCGCTACGGTCCTTAAAAGTACCGTCGGGCATCGGAAAGTTAAACGGATTGCCCTTGTTCGTGGTGCCCAAAATGGTGCCGCCCATGCGCAAGACATTCGTGTCCATATCGCCGGGGGTTAGAATGCGGTATTGCGGCTCCTTTTCGAGCAGGCCGGCCGTGCCGTCGAGAATGCCGTAAACCTGCCAGCCCAGCAGGTCCGCCTTATAGACCGCCGCGCGAATGACCGCATTGAGGCCGGCGCAATCGCCGCCGCTTGTCAGGATACCGATTTTCTTGCTCATGATTTACCTTGAAGAGTGTGTAAGATTTTTTTAATTCTTTTAGACCAATCATAGGCCGTTGCAAAAGGATTTTTCGATCCCCAACGCATTCTTTTCCTTATCAAAAGGGAAAAACGCTGTTATACTCGATACTTCAAAAATCATATGATTAGCCGCTGATTTAAATGGAAGACATAGACGAGCTACAAGAAAAACTCGCGGATCTCGAACGCGAGCATAGGGACCTTGACCATGAAATTGACCGGTTGGTGAGCACACCCCCGGTCGATCTTTTGGCAATTCAGCGGCTGAAAAAGAAGAAGCTCGCCCTCAAAGACCAGATTCAAAAATTAAAGAGCGATATCCTCCCCGATATCATAGCGTGAACGCACAGCGGTTCAGGAGCGGTTCAACATGACGCACAGCGATCCACACCCTCTCATCGGCATAATCATGGGCTCCCAGTCAGATTGGGAAACTATGAAGATATGTCACGAGTTACTGCATGAATTTCAAATTCCACATGAAGTCAAAATAGTGTCAGCGC
>QFQB01000166.1 GCA_003241475.1 Micavibrio aeruginosavorus | reverse complement strand
ACCTCTTCGCCGATTTCGAACACGATCGAGGATTTCGGACGCTCCACACCTTCCTGCAATTGTTGCAACAGTCGGGCTGCTTCTTTTTCCGAAATCGGAGCAGGTTTGTTGGCGGCGCCGAGGAAGCCCGTAACTTTGGGCGTATCCTTAATCATGTGCCAGACTTCGTCGTTCATATCCAGCTTGGCCAGAACGTAGCCCGGGAACACTTTGCGTTCGGAATTGATCTTCTGACCGCGTTTGACTTCGACGATTTCCTCTTTGGGAACCATGATGTCTTCGACCTTGTCAGCAAGACCTTTTTTAGCGGCCTTGTCCTTGATGGCTTCGGCCACCTTGTTTTCAAAACCGGAGTAAACGTGCAGTACGTACCAGCGCATCGCCATGATGATAATTCCTTCTTAAAACTTGGAGCCAATACCGAGAATGAGGGAGACCAGATACGCGAGCACCTGATCGGACAAATAAAGGAATAGCGATGCCATGATAACCATGATGAACACGGCAATCGTGGAAGCGATCGTTTCCTTGCGTGAGGGCCAGGTTACCTTTTGGGCTTCCTGCTTAACTTCACGAAAATAACCAAAGGGTCCGGATTTGGACATTTTTACTACCTTTTAAATCGTTTCTTTTTCCCAGCGGTTCGTGAGCCCGGGGGCTTTTTCGAGATCCGCAAAATAGGGGAATGAAAGGATGTTTAGACGAGTTCCGGCACAAAATCCAGAGAAATAAATGCGGCCTATGTAGTTTCAGAATTTAACATAATGTTATCCTGCAACTCGATATTACGCGCGATTACAAGGGATTCGAAGACGGTATGAATTAATCCGTTCCAATGGATCAATTCGATTTCAATCCGGTCCGGCAGGATTCTCAGAATATTGTATCCGTTACTCTGGCTACGAAGCCTTGTGGATGTTGCCGAAGAAGCGCCGATCAAGACCGGTCCTTTGCCTTCTTCCCCCGGAACGATGGAAGCATGATGAATATGACCCGTCAAAACGATATCGACTTGCTGCTCTTCGAGCACGCGAAGTATTTCCGTCGAACCCCAAACGACTGTGTCGATCGGCGCGTTTTTCATGTTCACCAGCGGATGATGGCAGACAAAAATACGCACCTTTCCGTTATCAGCATGACGGAATTGATTGTGAACGAATTGAATCTGGTCCTGCGATATCATCCCATTGGCCCAGTTCCAGTGCGGCACAATCGGACGCGCCGTGTTGATGCCGACGACGAAGCAGTCTTTGTCTTCATGGACGATATCCTGCATCGGAGAGATGTATTTGCGATAGCGATGCATCGGATCGAAAAACCGCTGCCCGTAATCATAACGCGGAATGTCGTGATTGCCCGGAACGACGAATACAGGTGCCGTGATGCGGGCGATAAAATCCCGCGCCATTTTGAATTCTTGCACGCTTCCTATTTGCGTAAAATCGCCGCTCAGGATCACCAGATCGGGACGCTGGCATTCTATCTCCTTGTAAAACGCTTCAACCACGACAGGATCGGCCTTGCCGAAATGCAGATCGGAAGCGTGAAGGATAATGCTCATTCTTTCAATTCCATGCGCAAGACCGGAACGCTGCGCGTCTTAATGGTGAAGTGAAGCGGGCTTTGCATTTCCTGCGGCTCTCCGTCCAGCGATACCAGCACCGTATCCTCTTCGGTCTCAACGATCAGCTCGTTCGCCTCAAAGGACATGATGCTTTCATGGTCCTGCCAGTCGCCTTGCCACATGCTCAAAGCCATCTTTAGCCCGTCCATGATATCGCGCGGAGCGGCGGAGTAAACCGCCAATTTTCCGTCCGTCAGAGTTCCGCGCAAAAAACGCTGAGTCGCATCGGATGGATTTTGAATGAAGCTGTTGTTGGAAACGATGAGGGATGTCGTCTCGATCGGATAAGGCTTATCCTCATGCCGCGACTTAAGGCGAAGCCTTTGCTTGATGCTTCCGCCCATGCCGCGCGCGATCGTGCCGATGAAATTCGCCATCGTGGCCAATCCCGTATTTTCCCGCAAGGCCTCGCGGGCGACGGCTCCTTCAGGCACGAACCCGACAACGGCGCTGCAAAGAAACATTTTGCCATTGACCAATCCTGCATCGATCACGTCCCGCTTCAACCCCCCAAGACGCGGCATGGTTTGCTCGAACGTCGGCGCGGCCCCTAAGTCCTGCGCCAGCAAATTCATGGTGCCCAAAGGCAGAATTCCGAACGGGACTTGCGCGGGCGCAAAAATTTCGGCCGCCGTCACAGCCGTTCCGTCCCCGCCGCCGACAAGGACTTCTTCGCTCTTGTCCGCCGCCAATTCTTTTAAATACGGCGCGATGTCCGCGCCGGGCAGAAAATGAACATCATCTATTGCATCCTTGAGGTGGTCGCGCAAAAGCTCCTCGACGACATCCTCGCCAAGACGCAAAACCGTTCCGGAATTTTTATTGATGATTACCTGTGTCATAAATTTATTTTCTTTAAATTCTGCAAAGAAAAACAACAATCCGAAAACCGAAATGGTTCCCGCTTGTTTCTATGCCACAACCAGATGTCCGGAGTTTACCAACGCCTGTTCATCGACCAATGTACGATCTGTGCTTGAGATGGTTGCAATCTGGACAAAGTTATCGCCGCCACCATCGACATCAACGCTCAGGCTGAAGGTATTTTTGCCCGAACTTGCGATTTGCACCCAATCCGTAATAGCGCTGGTTACAGGATCATAGCCTTGCAAAAGATCTGACAGGTCGATCTTGTCCATTTCCTTTTTGTTGAAATCCATGATGGTATCGACGCCGCTGAATGCTGTGTC
>QFQB01000049.1 GCA_003241475.1 Micavibrio aeruginosavorus | reverse complement strand
GCCGCGCCTTGACCCTCTCGGCCAGACGCGCCGCACGCAAATTATTGCAAAATCCGGCGGCTGGGCCTATAACGCCTCCCATGTGGACCGTTGCCGCCCTTTACCGCTTTGTGGAATTGACCGACCTGCCAGCTTTGCAGGCCGAAATCAAAGCCGCGTGCGAAGAAAACGCTATTTGCGGTACGTTGCTGATTGCGCCCGAAGGCGTAAACGGCACGATTGCGGGCGAAGGCGCGAAGCTGGACAATATCATCGCCGTGCTGGACCGCCTGCTGGGCGTGCGCGCGGGCGAGCTAAAATACTCGCACTCCACCGGCAAGCCTTTCTTGCGCATGAAGGTGCGTCTGAAAAAAGAAATCATCACCATGGCGGCCCCCGAAGCCAACCCGAACAAGCTGGTGGGCCAATATGTGGAAGCGCAGGACTGGAACGCGCTGATCGCCGATCCGGATGTTACGCTGATCGACACGCGCAACGATTACGAAACCGCCGTCGGCATTTTCGAAGGCGCGATCGATCCGGATATTCAAAAATTCACCGACTTCAAGGATTTCGTGGCTGAAAAAATGGACCCTGCGAAACAGAAAAAAGTCGCCATGTTCTGCACCGGCGGCATCCGTTGCGAAAAGGCCTCGGCCTATATGCTCGCGCACGGCTTCGAAGAGGTTTACCACCTCAAGGGCGGCATCTTGAAATATCTCGAAACCATTCCGGCGGACCAATCCAAATGGAACGGCGAATGTTTTGTGTTCGATCGCCGCGTGGCTGTCGGCCATGGCTTGAGCGAAGGCAATCATGATATCTGCTACGGCTGCCGTTTTCCGCTCAAAGACGGCGACAAGGAATCCGTGCAGTACGAAGAAGGCGTTTCCTGCCCGCGTTGCGCCGCCGGCCTGACACCGCACAAGATCGAATCCTTGCGCATGCGTCACAAGCAGTTTCAAAAAGGCGATATCTTCAGCGCGTGATCCGCGCAAAAGAAAAGACCGCATTTTCTTCCTGAAATGCGGCCTCCCCGTCGTCTCACACCGTCTCTATTAAAACTTGATTCGCTTCGCGTTTTTCATGCGGTCGCCGCCCGTAAAGCGCGAAAACACTTCCTGATGCTCCATGCCCGGAACATAATCTTCGGGTTTTTCCTCGCAACTGTAGGCCTTGAACGTCGCGGCGCGCTGGCGCTGGAAGCCGGGGTTGCGGCTATCGTCCTTCTCGCGCACGCTGAATTGATACGTCTCTTTCGTCTTGATGTCTTTGGCAACCTTCATGTCGATGTCGATCACCGCATGCGTCAGGCTTTTGCCCTTTTCGCGGATAACCAGACGCGACTTGCCTGTCGCCGGGGACGCTTTGATATCCTGCACCATCGCGACCATGCGTTCATACGCGCCGCCGGTATCGTAGCCATGTCTTGGGTCAAATGATCTCATATACACACACTCCCTATATCTTTATTGTAAGGAACTCGGGATGCGGATTGCAAATTTGGTAAAAGACCCCTTAACAGGGGCCTTTTCCTAAGGTTTTCCGGCCTCTTCGGCAGGCGGCGGGATGCCGTCCTTGGGCGGTTTGTGGTGCATGCCCTTCTTGCGCGGGCGGCCGCCGTCCAGACCTTCTATGATGTTGCGGGCGAATTTCTTGCGGTCCTCGCCGGACAGCTTTTCCAGCGCCTTTTGCATGGTCGCCGCACGGTGGCGCTGAATATCGCTCTTGGTATCGAGGAAGGCATCGACCGCCTTTTCGTAGGCCGCCTCGTCGAATTCATCCGCTATCAAAACCTCTTCCAGCGCCTTGCGCTTGGCTTTGACATCCTGAATGAGCGGCTCAGCGTCTTTGCGGCCGTTCTGGAAGGTCATCGCCACATAATGACGCCCGTCAGGACTCATATCGGGCGGTATCGGCACATCGCGGCAGAACTTGTACAGCATGCCCAGACCCGCCGCCACAAACAGAATGTTCACAAGCAAAGAGACCGTGAATATCAGCTTCATACGCTTGTTCATAGCCAGCCCCCCTCATTCACATACAAGAAGGATGACCAGTCATCTTGTATCGCAAACAAGCCGTCGCCCGTTTGCATGCCGACCACAAGACCAAGAACCAATCCTGTCGCCACAGCAACAGAAGGGTGTGGAATGGTAATCATGCTGGCGACTTCCGCCCAGAAGCTGAGCTTGGTCTTTTCGCGGATCTGCGAGACCGCCGCATGGATAATGCGCTCTGCAAGATCACCAGATGATGGCGGCATGGCGCGCAACGAAAGCCAGCGGTTCAAATCTTTGTCATCGTGTTGCATATCGTTCCCCCTTTTCAAGGTGGTGGTTTGCGTTTTGGTTCATAAACTCTCTCAGTCCTGTTTTGGCGCGCATCAAAAGCGATTCCAGCGCCTTGATCTTCACGCCCATAATGCCTGCAGCATCGGCATTGCTCAGCCCTTCGTAAAAGCAAAGCGTAATGGCCGTTCGCTGACGTTCCGGCAAAGCCCCCATCGCGCGTTCGATGGATTGTTGCTCTTCGCTCACCGCCATCGCGCTTTCCGGGTTGTCGCGGCTGTCGGCCACAAAATCAAGAATAGCGTTGTCCGAAGACATGTTCTTTCCCTTGCGCATGCGGTCGATATTTTGGTTCACCAACACGCGGTAAAACCATGTCGTGAACTTCGCGCTCTTGTCTTCTCTCCAGATATCCGGCTTTTGCCAAATTTTGAGAAAAGCATCCTGCACAAGATCTTCCGCTTCGCTTTTAAGCCCCGTCAGCCGAAACGCAGCCGCGTAAAAGCGGTCCGTATGGCGGCGGACAAGGATGGCGAAAGCCTGATGACTTCCGGAACGTATCTGGCGCATCAGGCTTTCGTCGCTATCTTCGCTCGAGGCCATGGGGGCCTTCATGCTTCGTATCCTAACTTAAGGTTACTCGGCTGGCGGAGGAGCAGGCTTGTCGCCGCGCTTGCCACGCATTTCCTTCCATTTCGCCTTCATGGCATCATGGTGGGCTTTGCCTTCCTCTTTTGTAATATTGCCATCTTTGTTGGCATCGAGTTCATCGAATTTCTTCGTGCTGAACGCCTGAAACTCATCTTTCGAAACAACGCCGTCTTTGTTGGTGTCTTGCATTTCAAACATGCGCTCACCACGGTGTCCGCCTTTGCCGCCTTCCGGCGGCGCGCCATCTTGGGCAAGAGCAGGAAGCGCTTGCAAAGTCAAAATAGCCGCACCCAGCATCAAAATCTTTTTCATCGGTTTTCGTCCTTTGTTGTTGGTTATGTATCTGTTCGATACAAAGGTTATACGCGAAAGATCCGAAAACCCTTCGTTCCTATGCCAACCATTGTAATAGCAGGGAAAATCAGCCGCCGGAAGCAATATCCATGACCAGACGGGCGGGGTCTTTGCCCTCCGCCTTCAGGAATTCGGTCGAAAGGACGCGAGCGCTACCCTTAAGCTGGATAGCCAGCGTCGAGCCGCCGTTCGGACCTTTTTGGACGTTCCAGCTCGCGATCATAGGCGAATTCGGCTTGGCCGAAGCCGCGCCCGTCCAGCCGGAATCCGGCAAATCCACGAGCAAGAGCTTCTCATTGTTGTCGAGATCGTATTTGAACGCCGGCTTGGTTTTGGAGGTCAGATCCAGCACCAGACGCGTTTTCGAACCATGCTCGCCGATCCGCACGCCCGAAATATTGTTTCCGCCCTCTTTCGTGGAAGGAGCCATATCGGCCGCCGCAACCGTTTCCGTTTTGACGGTTTCGGTCTTTACAGTTTCCGTTTCAAGAACAGGCGTGCTTGCCGACGACGCCATAGGCGTAACCGTCGTCGTGCTGGTCGTTGTTTCGGTGGTCGTCACGGGCGTTTCTTTCACAGCCTGGGCGGCGACAGGCTTGCCCGTTTCCTTCTCGATTTCATCAAGCAATGTCTGGATACGCTCGTTGGTCGTGTTCAAGCTGGCAAAGGCCGGCATGATGCGGTCGTAGTCGGAACGGAGCGAGCCAACTGTCGCTTCGAGTTTAGCGATGCGTTCTTCCACGCTACTGCCTGTTGCCGGAGCGGCGGGAACAACAACCGCAGGCTCAGTCGTGACAATCGTCGTCGTTGTAGCGGGAGTTGCCAGCGGGCTGGTTGCTGTCGGCATCACAGGCGTCAGCGTGTCCGTCTCCGCCAAAGGGGCCGGCGCGGCTTCGGTGGAAGATATGGGCGGAAGCGGCGCATCCGTTTTCGGCGATGGCGCGGAAGACCCGCCCCCGCAAGCCGTCAGGGCCAGCACGGATATGGACAAAAGAAACTGTGATTTGAAACGCATGGAAAGATCATCCCGAATAAAGCGTTGGAATATGATCTCCCCATCCTAAAACCAAGGCCACATTGGTCAAGGATACACACCCTTGTCCACGGGTTTATACACAGGGATCCGGTTTTTATTAGAGATTTCTGAAAAACAGGAAAAGCGTTAGCGCCCTAGCCCTTTGAGAACGCGGGTCAAGAGCGTATAGCCTTTCGGGTGCATGATCCCGATGGTATGCAGAATAAAAACGGCCATCCATCCGGCAAACAGAACAACGGCAGGAACGCCGTTTGCCTGCGCGACGAACCCTACCAGCGCAAAGATTGCGATCAGCGCCAGAATAATCGCGGTTGTGCGTTCAGGAGAAATTCCCGCATCCAGAAAACGATGATGTAAATGGCGGCGATCGGCTTTGAAAGGGTGCAGGCCGCGGACGCTACGGGCGATGAAAAGCGCAAATGCGTCGATCACGGGAAGACCGATGATCCAGATCACAGTGATAGGCTGCAGCGGAGCGCCATTACCTTGCGAGAGCATGATACAAAACCAGCCAAGCAACAATCCTAGACACAACGCACCGGCATCGCCCAGAAACACAGCGGCCGATTTGCGCCATGGCGCGCGCAGATTAAAGGCCAGAAAGCCCAACATCGTTGCCAGCAAAATGGACAGCGCGGCAAACGGTATCCAATGCCCCGCGCCCGCGCAAACGACCATCATCCAAAAGGCCACGAGCGCGCAAAAACCGCCCGCAAGCCCATCCACGCCATCCATCATATTCACGGCATTCATCAGCAAAACCAGCGCCATGATGGTGAACCCTTTGGACAGGAATTCGAGCTGCACAGTGCCGAACCCAAACAGATTGCCGAGATTTCCGATCTGCATCTGTCCGAAAATAACGACAAAACTCGCCGTCAGAATCATGATCGCGAATTTAACGAAGGGGCGCAAAGGGCGCGCATCGTCGATCGCCCCCATCAAAAGCAAAATGCCGATCCCGCCCACCAAGGGCCACGGCACGATGGATTGCAGGCCCGCCGCCCAGCTCACGATCACGAAAACAGGAAGAACAACCAGCCCGCCGATCGGAGGCACGGGATTGTCATGGCGCTTGCGGCCGCCCGGCCTGTCTGCAAAGCCGACGCGCAAGGCAAGGCGGCGTCCAGCCCACAGCGCGGCGCCGGTCGTGATAAACGCGATCAGGGGATAGAGAAATTCCAAGGAGCGTCCTTATCAGGGCAAAAGGTCAGAAGGACCTTATTTTTACCCGCAGACCGGCCCGCGATCAATACAAATCAACCGTCCGCGAACAGCTCTTTGCACGCGGATTCTTAAGGAAACAGCCGTTATTGTTTATGCGATGCCGTCGAAGATATCGCCCAGAGATTCGTAGAACGCCCCTAGGTCTGCCCCGAAAGCGAACACGGCAACGATGATGGCCAAGGCAATTGCCGTGACGATCAGCCCGTATTCGATGGCCGTGGCCCCGCTCTGATCTTTGCACCAGTTTTTGAACACCCTTCTCATGGTTTTATTCTACCATGAAATGATGGACGAAATGCAGACTTTCTATGCTTTAAACCGCAAAAGAGAAAGTGCGTTAAGGGTTGATTTACCAACACTCAGCGGCCCGCCGCGCAAAAGATCGGCCAGAATATGCGCCCCCATCAGCGTGCTTAAAATTCCATGCGATCCATGAGCGGTTGAAATGTATCGCCCCGCATCCAATTGCCCGATCACGGGAAAGCGGTCTTTGGAGGCAACACGCAAGGCCGCGCGATGACCGGAGATTTCAAAACCGGATAATCCTGTCGCCGCATGAAGCTTTTCAAGATTTGAAAGATCGTCTTCGGGCAAACACGCTGTATCACTCAACCATTTTTGAAAGGTCGAACCGATCACATGTTCGCCGTCGATTGCAGGCGATGCATAACCGCCGTAATGAAGCGCCGTTTTCAGGCGCGCGCTTTGCGGCGTCGGTTTGGCGAAGGTAATCTGTCCGCGCACAGCATGAAGCGGCAGGCCTTCGAACCCCGCCAGCGCAGGCCCGCTTGCATATATTGCTGGCGCGTCTTTTACAGGATCGCCGAACGAAATATCCTTCGCATAGCTTGCACACAACAATGCCGGATTGATCCGCGCGGCATCGGGCAGATAAAGCGCATCTTGCGAAAGATCAATTCCCGCAATATCCGATGCCGCCTTGGCATCTACATAACGCATATGATCATCCGCCCAGCCCCAGTTTTCTGCCGTGCGGATAAAGCGTTTTTGTTTATCCTCATCGGTGACAAGATGCAGCGCACCGCACCTGGTATAGGCGCAATCCAACGAAGGAAACGTCCGCGCGGCAAGCGCAAAACCCGCCGTATAAAAATCCGACTGCGCATCCCGAAAAGCGGTAAAGCGCGGGTTGATCATGCCCGCCGGATTGCCGGATGCTCCGGTGGCCACGCCGTTCGGATCATGCACTACAGATGAAAAGCCATATTGCTGCAATACACAGGCGCTTGCGCATCCCGCCAGACCAGCCCCCAGAATAGACACGACTCCGGCTTGCCTTTCATGTGGTTTTTTGCGCGCTCCAGTATAGTGCCCTGCCAGCATGTCACGCTTGCGCCCAAAGCCGTCGCGTTTTTCAACATGAAAGCCCGCCGCCTGAAGTCCGCGTTTGACGAACCCCGCAGAGGTAAATGTCGCAAAGCTGGTTTTATCATGCGACAGCCGCGCCATTTCAGCAAAAACCTTGTCCGTCCACATATCGGGATTTTTGGACGGCGTAAAGCCATCGAGGAACCATGCATCGACGACGGCATCGACTTCCGGCAAAACATCGTTGGCATCGCCGAATATCAAAGTCAGCGCGACCCGATTGTCGAACACGATGCGATGAAAGCCCGGAACGATCATCGGGTATCGGCCGAGCATTTTTTCCAGATACGGCGATAAACGCTGGGCCCATGGGGAAAGCCCTTGGCGGATCGCCTCTACACTCATAGGGAATTTTTCGACGCTGATGAAATCCAAAAAAGCGCCCTTTGCGGCGGTGCGGTCGAACAATTCCCACGCCAAAAGAAAATTAAGCCCCGTGCCGAACCCCGTTTCCGCAATCGTAAAGCGGGTTTCCCCCTCCCATGCGGCGGGCAGGTTGTTTCCATCCAAAAAGACGTGATATGTTTCCCCCGGCCCGTCATCGGCGGAAAAATACACATCATCGAACATTTCTGACCTTGGCACGTCGCCCATAAACCCCATATAAATGAAGTTCTTTCAAAACCCAAAGGAATTAAGCCTTGTCCGCACAAAACCCGCTTCTTGAAAAATTCTCCGCCCCTCACGATGCTCCGCCATTTGATATCATCAAGGCCGAGCATTATCTGCCCGCCATCAAAATCGCGATCGAGGAAGCGCGGACGCATATCGAAGCCATCAAAGCAAGCACTGAAAACCCCACGTTTGAAAACACGATCGTCGCCATGGAACTGGCGGGCGAACGTCTGGGGACGATCACGGGTATTTTCTACAACCAGCTTTCCGCCGCCGGCACGGACGACCTTGAAAATCTGGCGCAGGAAATCGGGCCGATCAGCTCTAACTTTTCGAGCGATATCATCATGGACCCTGTTTTGTTCAAACGCGTGAAAACCGTTTACGATGCCCGCGAAAAACTGAACCTAACCAGTGAGCAAGCCACGGTTCTCGACGATAGCTACAAAGGCTTCGTGCGCGGCGGCGCGCTTCTCGAAGAAAGCAAGAAGCAACGCCTGCGCGAGATCAACGAGGAATTGTCCAAACTTGCGCCCGACATGGCCAAAAACGTCAAAAAATCCGCCGAGGCCTTTACTCTTGTGATCGACAACAAGGATGATCTTGCAGGGCTTCCCGAAACCGCCGTCACAGCGGCCGCAGAAGAAGCGGAAGAGCGCAGCTTGAAAGGCAAATGGGTTTTCACACTCGATTATCCAAGCTATGGCCCGTTCGCCACCTATGCCGACAACCGCGCATTGCGCGAGAAAATGTGGCGCGCCTTTGGTAGCCGCGCTTATGGCGATGCGTTCGACAATTGCGCCAATGTTCTTAAAATCGTCTCGCTGAAAGACGAGCGCGCAAAAATCCTCGGCTACAAAAACCATGCTTCTTATGTGCTGGAGCAACGCATGGCCAAAACGCCGGAATCCGTGATGGAGTTTTTGCAAACGCTATTGGCCACGTACAAGCCTTCGGCCGAAAAAGACTTGAAGGATCTAAAGGAATTCGCCAAAGGATACGGCTTCGAAGGCGACATCATGCCTTGGGACGTTTCCTATTACAGCGAAAAGATGAAGGAAAAACTCTTCGCCTTTTCCAGCGAAGACCTTCGCCCTTACTTCCCGCTCGAAAAAGTTTTGAGCGGCACGTTCGAGCATTTTTCCAAACTCTTCAACATTACCTTTACGCCGGCGAAATATCCGCTGTGGCACGAAGACGTTGTTTCCTATGACGTGACGGATTCCAAAGACGGTAGCTTCATGGGCGTGTTCTATGCCGACTTCTACCCACGCAAAGGCAAAAAGCCCGGAGCATGGATGACATCATACCGCGAGCAGGGATTGTTCGAATCGGGCATCAAGCGCCCCCAAGTCGCCATCGTCTGCAACTTCACCAAACCGACGAAGGAAACACCGTCGCTTCTGACCCATGACGAAGTGCTGACGCTCTTCCATGAAATGGGTCATGCGATGCACATGATGCTGTCCAACGTCACCTACGCCTCGCATTCCGGCACCGCTGTGCTATGGGATTTTGTCGAGCTTCCATCGCAGGTTCAGGAAAACTGGGCCTATGAAAAGGAAACACTCGATCTGATTTCCGGCCATTACAAAACAGGCGAAAAAATTCCGGCAGACCTCATTCAAAAGGTCAACGATTCAAAGAATTTCTTCGTAGGATGGATGGGATTGCGCCAGAGCGCCTTCGGATTGCTCGATATGGCATGGCATACCGCTGATCCCGCCTCTATCACCGATGTTGCCAAGTTCGAAGAACAGGCCACGAAGGATTGCACCCTATTCCCGCGCCTTGCCGGACCAGCATCAACCTCCTTCACCCACATCTTCGGCGGCGGATACTCCGCAGGCTATTACAGCTATAAATGGGCCGAAGTTCTGGATGCCGACACGTTTGAGTTGTTCGAAGAAAAAGGCCTTTATGATACGGAAACCGCCATGCGGTACCGCAACGAGATTCTGGCGAAGGGCGGAAGCGAGCATCCATCCGTGCTCTACCGCAATTTCCGCGGACGCGATGCCGACCCGATGGCGCTTCTTCGCCGCGAAGGACTCCTCTCCTCGCACGGCGCAATCCGCGAGACTGGACGCAGTACCGTTTAGCATTATCCGACCAAAGACATGGAATAAAAAAACGGAGGTCCCGGTTGCCCGGGACGCTCCGCCGTGTGTGTGGGGGTTTGCCCCCCTCGTTATTACCGCTGTTAGCTTACTCTTTTCCTGCAACCATCCCGTGTGAGTGGGGAACCGACAGGGGGCTTGGTTGCAGTGCAACTTGGATAAAATCCAATCTGCGGTTGGGACATTCTTAAATTTCGAGAATTTTGTCAACAAATTTTTTACGAATAATTAACGCTTTTCGCTTGCATGATTTTCCAGATTGGGGTAATTAATGCCCAACCGAAACTTGGGAATTCCCACAGCTTGTTGGATTTATTATAGAAAATGGCAATAAACACAGTCAGATCAGAGGCGCGCGCGGCATTTTAAACTGGAGCCAACAGGATTTGGCCCAGCGCACGGGCATTTCCGCGACTTCGATCGGTAGCATCGAGAACGGCCAAACCACGCCGCGCGCCAGCACGCTGGAAACGATACGAAATACATTTGAAAGAAATGGAATTCAATTTTTAGGATTGGATGGCGTTCGTTTACAAGATGACTCTGTGAAAACTTACACAGGAACATCTGGTTTTAGAGACTTTATGGATCACCTTTATGAAACCGCAAATTCATACGGCGGCGAAATTGTTCTTTTTAATGCCAATCCAGCAAATTGGTATAAGTGGCTTGGCGAAGAATGGTTTTCTGCACATTCAAAAAGAATGCAAGACCTTGGAAATAAAATAAATATGAAGATTACTGCAAAAGAAGGTGAAAACCTTTTTATCTCTAAAGATTTTGCCGAATATAGATGGTTTCCAGAAGAGCTGTTTAATGATCGAGCGTTATACGCCTACGGGGACAATCTTGCATTTGTGAATTTCGATAAAAACGATGTGTCTGTTGTTGTCCTTAAGCAATCTGACTTTTCCAATGCTTTTAGAGTCTTGTTTAACATCGCTTGGAAAAATGTTGCCAAAGTGCCTAACACGCAAAAAAACGATAAATAACCAATCATGAATACTGCCAGAAAAAAAATTGCACTGTTTGTTGGATCTGATGTTACGGCACAGATCGTGCTTAACCGTTTAATTGACGATATGGTAGACAAATATGAGCCAATCATCTTTTTGCCAACATATCCAAACTCACCAAAAGCACAGCTTCCTGAATTAAAGCGATTCAGCTTCTATGATCGTCACTTACTTAATGATACCGTTTATCCCTACATAGAAACCAGACGCATCTATGCTCCGAACAGAAGCCCAAGCATCATCGCCCATGATCATGGAATCAGAGTGGAAACTGTTGCAAATGTAAATGATCCTGAATTTATAGAAGAATTGAGAAATGAACCAAACCTTGCAGGTGCCATTTCAATCCGATCTTTCCAAATTTTCAAACAACCGCTTATAGATATTTTGCACGATAAGGGATTCTTTCTAAACCTTCATCCCGGAATACTTCCACAATATCGCGGCGTAATGTCTACCTTCCGCATGATGGCCGCAGGAGAGACTAGCTATGGATGGACGCTTCATAAAGTTGCAGAAGAGATTGATGCAGGAGAGATTCTTTGGATGAAAGCAAGACCGCTTGATCCCTCTAAATCTGGATATGCTCTCAATATTAATATGGCCGCCATTGGCGCCCAATCTGTTATGCAGGCTTTAAAAGAAGTTGAACTTGGCAATGTCTTAATTGGATCATCACAAAAAGCAAGACAATCTCGTTATTACACTTATCCAACAGAGTCAGAATTAAAGAGTTGGCAAAAAAAAGGAATACATTTAATTGATCCTGACGAGGTCATTAATACTCTCGTCGAACGTTTCAGCCAACCCGGAACAAGCCATGCCTATGAATTAACCGAACAACTAAACATTGCTGTTCGCGACTGGGAGGTAGCAAATAATGCGGCTCCAATACCTGAAACAGAAGATTCAAAACTTAGAAATCATTTTTTAAGTTCACATAAAGGCATTGTAAAACCTTTACAAGCTAGAGCCGCTGGTCTGACCGAACGAATTGCAAGCAGCTTCAAAGACGAAGGCTCAGCACCCGCAGCGTCTGTAAGATAATTCTTAATCCCTTAGTATGAAATTTGTAATTATGGTGTAGAATATCCCTCAAAAGGGATTTAAACTATGCCGCACCCCCTCGACGGAAAATATCTGGTTACAAGCACGACGGATTACAACGGCCCGCTTGAAAAGAAGAGCGACGGCGAGACGGAAATCCGCGACGGACAAACCCGCCGCTACGACCGCGCAAACTGCCTATGGACCAGCCAGTTCAAAATTCTAAATGAAACGCAGGTCGAAATGACCTCCATCGCGGACCCGGTCAACGCCGACATCGATTTTCTGCTCACCCGCCCCGACGGCTCGCCCACGCGCGATGCTGTCACTTATAAAACCGTTCTCAAGCTTGCGCGCAAAGACGATAAAATCCAGATGTCGGGACAGATTTCCTACGGCGGCGACCTGACATTCCTGACGATGCGCAAAACCGGACCTTTATCCTAAGCCGACTTTTTCAGCGCGCTTTGGGTTTCATACCAGCGATACACCTCGGCCAATCCCTGCTCCAGCGCAATCGCCGGCTTCCAGCCAAGACTACGGATTTTCGAAGAATCCAGAAATTTGCGCGGCGTTCCATCCGGCATAGCGGCATCAAAGACGATCTCGCCTTTATATCCCGCTACCTTCGCCACCATCCGCGCAAGAGTGCTGATGCTCACCTCTTCGCCGCTACCAATGTTCACAGTACCGGAACCGTCATAGCATTGCGCCAACGCAAGCAAGGCTTGCGCCAGATCATCGACATGCAGAAATTCGCGCAAAGGCGTGCCCGTGCCCCACAATGCAACCTGCGGCGCATGAGTATCCCGCGCCTCGATAAATTTAAGCATCATGGCTGGAATGACATGGGCGTTTTGGGCGTCGAAGCGGTCATGCGGACCGTATAAATTCGTAGGCATCGCCGAAATATAGGCGCGGCCATACTGCCGCGCATAGAATTCGCACAATTTCAGGCCTGCAATTTTGGCGATGGCATACGCCTCGTTGGTCGGCTCCAACGGCCCCGTCAAAAGCGCATCTTCTGTGATTGGCTGCGGTGCATGCTTGGGATAAATGCAGGATGACCCGAGAAAAACCAGCCGCGCCGCCCCTGCTCTGTGCGCCCCCTCGATCACATTCTGGGCGATCGCCAGATTGTCGCGGATAAAATCCGCCGGATAGGTTGCATTCGCGCCGATGCCGCCGACCTTTGCGGCGGCCAGAAAAATCACATCGGGCTTGTTCGCAGAAATCCAGTCAAATGTTGCGCGCTGGTCCGTCAGATCCAGTTGCGCATGCGGCGCGGAAAGAATTTGCACATCGTAGTGCGAAAGCGCCCGCATCAAAGCGCGCCCGACCAGCCCCGTCTCTCCTGCGACCCAGACTTTTCGGCCACCGAGCGGGAAAATGATTTCAGCCATACAGTTTTTTGCCCATAGCGGCAGGCGAATCCGCCTCTACCATTTCAGCAACCAAATCATCGAAAGAGTAGCGCGGCATCCAGCCGAGCTTGCCGCGCGCCTTCGCGGAATCTCCGATCAGGCAATGGATTTCCTGCGGGCGGTAAAGCGTGGGATCAATACTCACCAGCTTTTGGCCGCTGTATTTATCATGGCCCGTTTCATTGATATCCTTGCCATGCCAGATGATGGTTCGCCCAGAGATCGCAAAGGCCTTTTCCACAAACTCGCGAACACTGTGCGTCTCGCCCGTCGCCAATACGTAATCATCCGGCGCATCCTGCTGTAGCATCATCCATGCGCCCGTCATGTAGTCATGCGCATGACCCCAATCGCGCATCGCCTCAAGATTACCGAGTAGCAAAGGCTCTTTGCGCCCCATGCCGAATTCGCCGATCGCGCGCGTAATCTTGCGCGTGACAAACTGCTCGCCGCGCAACGGGCTTTCATGATTGAACAGAATACCGTTGCTGGCGTGAAAGCCATAAGATTCGCGGTACATTCTTACCATCCAGTAAGCATAAAGCTTCGATGCACCGTAAGGACTGCATGGCGCGAAAGGCGTATTTTCGCATTGCGGTGCTGGTGCGTTACCAAACATTTCCGACGACGATGCTTGATAAAAGCGCACATCGCTCATACGTAAATGACGCATCGCCTCAAGCAAACGCGTCGTCCCCAGCGCGTTGATATTGCCTGTGTGTTCGGGCATGGCAAAACTCACCTGCACATGACTCATCGCGGCAAGGTTGTAGATTTCATCCGGGCGAATTTTATCGAGAACCGCGAGCAGGCTTCCGCTATCGGACAAATCTGCATAAAAAAGCTCTATCGCCGGAGAAATACTTTGCAGACGTTCGGTATCGTCCACAGGCAGATAAGGCCGCAACCCGCAGACACGGTAGCCTTTTTCGAGCAGAATGGCGGCAAGCACGGCGCCGTCCTGTCCGGTAATACCGGTAATTAGGGCAGTCTTACGCAACATGGATACCTTGGGGGATAGAAAAGAACCGTCATCCTATTGTATGACGGTTTTTTGCGAATCGGTCAACCTTGGATTGAATCAGCCCAGACCGCCCGGCGTCGGCGTGCGGGTATTATTGCCCAAAATTAGAGATGTAAGATCATTCGTCGTAGCCGTAGCTGGTCCTTCATGCGAAGCCGCCTCCGGTGCCTTGGTCACACTAACACCGGCGGCAACCTGCATCATTTGCTCAAAACCATT